>JBEBJC010000157.1:0-12426 GCA_040080105.1 Myxococcota bacterium | reverse complement strand
GGGTGGCTCGACGTGACCCCGGCGGCCGACAGCGACGCGCTCGACCACCCGACGCCCCCGCCGGGGATCCCGCCTCCCCCAGCGGCGACCGACACCCGGGCGCCGCGCAGCGGGAAGTCGCTCGAGACCCGATCGTCCCACGTCCACGACGCGGTCGAATCGAGCGCGACCGCGGCGCCGTCGGTCGGGGAGAACCCGGGATCGAGCAGCGACGCGCTCCCGTCGATCCGCAGGCGGTGGGGGCGGTTCCACCCGTCGAGCAGCGGGCCGAGCTTGTGCAGGTACCCGAGCTCCACCGTCACCCAGTCCGAGCGGCTGTTCGACAGCGCGCCGAACGCGAGGTTCCGCGTGTCGTACCGCCGGCGCACCGTGGCGAACCCTGCGGCGAACAGCTGCGCCCGGGTCAGGTTCACCGTGTCGACCCACGCCGCCACGGTCAGGTCGTACCGGGGCGGCCACGAGTCGCCGAGCCGGCTGGTCTGCAGCACGTGCCGCTGGGGATCCAGGCTGACCCGCCGCGCGGCCCCGGGCACGGTCTCTGCGCCGCCGGGCGCGACCGACAGCGGGTGATCGACCCCGTCCACCCGCACCACCACCACCTCGGGCAGGCCGCCGGACGGGGCGTCGCGGGTCACCGTGACCCCGGACGGACCGACCTCGAGCCGGTAGTCCTGCGGCGGCGCCTCGGCGTGGTACGGGTCGAGCGCCCCCGCCGCCGCGCCGCACCGGACCAGCGCGTCGTCGACCGGATCGCCGATCGCGAGCCGCAGCCCCGCGCACCGGCCGACGCCCGGCCCGAACCGGTCGTCGAGCTGCACGAGGGCCGCCGTCCCCGGCGCGTGGGGGGCGAACTGCTCGGCGAGGTCGTCGCGCACCGGGTCGCTCGGCCACGCCCGGTCGAGCACCTCGCTGTAGAACGGGATCCGCTCGCTCGCGAGCAGCGCGTTGATCTGGGGGACCCACGAGAACGCGCCGAGCAGCCGCGACGCCTCGACCTGGGACCGCCGCTCGTCCTCGACCTCGGCGAGCGCGGCGCCGGCGAGCGCGCGCGCCAGGGGGTCGTCGGCGCTCACCATCGCGGTCGCCACCCCGCGGGCCACCGCGTGGCGGTGCACGAACCGGAACCCCGGGGTCAACCGGAACGCGCGGTCGCTCACGTACGCGAGCCCCGGCCCGTGTGCGACCAGCCGCCGCCGCAGGGGGGCCTCGACCACCACCCCGTCGAGCGTGGCCGGCAGGCCCGCGATCCGCTGCTCCAGCTCGGCGACCAGCGCGCCGCGGGGGCGGCCGCGGGTGAGCAACACCACGTCGTCGTCGGGGCCTGCGTCGAGCGGGGTGATCCGCGGGTCGCGCACCACCGCGATCGGCGCCCGCTCCCCGCGCCCGGTCCATCGCAGCACCCCGACGCCCACCTGGTCCCCGACCGCGCCGCCCGAGCCCTCGGGCACGGTGAGCGTCACCGCCCACTCGACCTCCGGCAGGCCGACCGGCTGCGGGTACCACCCGCCCGCGGCGAACAGCCCGTGGCGGGTGGCGCCGACCGCGCCGAACCGCCGGGGGAGAGTGGCGACGAACGACACCCGGCCGTCGGGCCCGAGGGTCCAGCGGACCTCCCCGCGCGACGGGCGGCCGGGGAACGTCCGCAGCAGCTGGAGGTCGTCGGTCGGATCGGGCAGCGACCGCAGCGGGTCGACCAGCGCCACCGTCGGCGGGACCTGCATCGTGCCGCGCACGGTCCGGTGGTCGGCGTCGACGCTCGCCTCGATCACGATGTCCACTCGACCCTCGGCGTCAGTACGTGAAGCCGAAGCTCGTGGTCACCGACGGGATCGTGGCGGGGGCCCACGCCGCGCCGACGCCGAGGTGCGCGGTGCCCGCGACGAACTGCACCCCGACCCCGAACTCGGGCAGCGCGATCGGCGGCGCCGGGGCCACCCCGTCGTCGCCGGCCTTGGTCGAGTACCGCAGCGTGCCGAGCTCGTCTTCGACCGCCGCGTCGATCGTGGGGTTCGCGCGCACCCGCAGGGTGGTGAAGCTCGCGTACGGGGAGACGTGGCCCGTGTTGATGCCCGGGAGCCGGCCCACCGGGTACGACGAGCCCACGGTGACCCCGAGGTCGAGCGCGGCGCAGTCGAGCTGGTCGTTGCCGACGTACCCGGAGTATCCGAGCTTCAGCGTCACGTCGGGGAGCGGCTTGTACGCCTCGAGCACCGCCACCCGCGCGAACCCGCCGAACAGCCCGGTCGAGGTGCCCGAGATCCACCCGATCGACGCGCCGACCTCGGCCGACATCGGCAGGCCCTTGCGCATCGTGACCGTGGGGACGAGCCGGTACGGCGGCGCCACCTCGTCGAGGTCGGCCCGCGCCCACGGCGACGCCTGGCCCTCGCGGTCGCGCGCCTCGGTCAGCACGAACTGCGAGCCCAGGTCCACCGCGAACCCGTAGGTCCCGAGCGTCTCGGCCGGCAGGTTCGGCTTGTTCGACACCAGCGTGCCGAGCTCCATCACCAGCTGACGGAAGCTCGCTCCGAGCAGCTCCCGGTCGTGCACGACCTCTCCGTCCTGCTCCTGCATCGCGTACAGGTCCACGTTCTGCGGCCAGGCCGCGCGGGCGTCGAGCGTCGTCAGAGCGAGGGCGAACATGGCGGCAGGGTAGCGCGCCGGGTCCCGGGTTGACAATGCCCGTGCCATCCCTCGCGCCGCTCGATACGACGCGGGCCGGGGAGGGGAGTTGTCCGAGATCGATCCGGTCGCGTGGGTCCAGCCGGCCGCCACGAGGGTGCGCGACCCGATCAGCGGCCGGTCGGTGTGGCTGGCCGGGATGGTGCAGAACGTCCGGATGAAGGGCGACGACCTGGTGTTCGACCTGCACTTCGCGGCCGACCACGGCGTGACCGAGCGGGTGTCGATCCAGGCCGCGATCACCGAGAACCTCCGCAGCGTCGGGTTCACCGGCAAGGTGTACGCGATGCCCGCCGGCGCGCCTCCGCGGATGAGTGGGGCGGCCGCTGCGGAGCCGCGCCCGGCCCCCGCGTCGACCCCGCCGGCGGCGCGCAAGCCCGACCCGGTCAAGGGCATGAGCGGCCCCGGGATGGGCGCCCACGGCGGCCCGGTGCAGAAGAAGCCGATCGAGGGGGTCAAGCACATCGTGGCGGTGGCCTCGGGCAAGGGGGGCGTCGGCAAGTCGACCGTGGCCACGAACCTCGCGGTGGCGCTCGCGCGGCAGGGGCACAAGGTCGGCCTGCTCGACGCCGACATCTACGGCCCGTCGATCCCCACCATGATGGGCGTACACGAGCGCCCCCTGGCCGACGCCGCGAGCCGCAAGATCCTTCCGGTGCCGGCGCACGGGATCGCGTGCCTGTCGATGGGGATGCTGGTCGACGCCGAAGAGGCGATGATCTGGCGCGGGCCGATGGTGATGGGCGCGGTGCGCCAGTTCCTGCAAGACGCCTCGTGGGTGGGGATCGACTGGTTGATCATCGACCTGCCGCCAGGCACCGGAGACGCGCAGCTCACCTTGATCCAGGCGGTGGACCTCACCGGCGCGATCATCGTGACCACCCCGCAGGAGGTGGCGCTGGCGGACGCGGTCCGCGGGATCACGATGTTCCGCAAGCTCGACGTGCCGCTGCTCGGGGTGGTCGAGAACATGGCGTTCTACGAGCTGCCGGACGGCACGCGCGACTACGTGTTCGGCAAGGACGGCGGCAAGCGCACCGCCGAGAAGTACGGCACGGCGCTGCTCGGCCAGATCCCGTTGCGATCGGCGCTGCGCCAGGCGGGAGACGACGGCACGCCGATCGCGCTCACCGACGGCCCCGAGGGGCTCGCGTTCGCCGAGCTCGCGCGCCGGGTGGTCGAGCGGGTGGAACGGGCGGGCGCGTCGTGAGCCTGCTGTCGCCGGTCGTGGGGGCGGAGATGCCGTCGACCGGCCGGCTGGTGGACCCGTTCGCGCGCGCCCACACCTACCTGCGGGTCTCGGTGACCGACCGGTGCAACTTCCGCTGCACCTACTGCATGCCGGCCGAGGGGCTCGACTGGATGCCGCGGGCGGAGCTGCTGACGTTCGAGGAGATCACCCGGATCGTGCGGGCGTTCGCCGCGATGGGCGTGTTCAAGGTCCGCCTGACCGGCGGCGAGCCGACCGTGCGGAACAACCTGACCGCGCTCGTGGGGATGTTGGCCGCGATCCCGGGGATCACCGACCTGTCGCTCACCACCAACGGGCACCGGCTCGACCGGATGGCCGAGCCGCTCGCGCGGGCGGGGCTCACCCGGGTGAACGTGTCGATCGACGCGCTCGATCCGGCGCTGTTCGCCGCGATGACCCGGGGCGGCGAGGTCGAGCGGGTGCTGGCGGGGATCGACGCGGCGGTCGCCGCCGGGCTGCGGCCGGTGAAGCTGAACTGCGTGGTGATCCGAGGGGAGAACGACCACGAGGTGCTCCCGCTGATCGAGCGGTTCGCGGCGCGCCCGGAGATCGCGGTCCGGTTCATCGAGTACATGCCGTTCTCGAAGGTCGACGCCGCCACGCGGCACCTCGCGGCGCGGGAGCTGCGGGAGCGGATCGGCGCGCGGTACACGCTGGAGCCGGTGGCGCGCGCGCCGGGCGCCGGGCCATCGGTGGACTGGCGCCTGAAGGAGACCGGCCAGACGATCGGGTTCGTGTCGCCGATCACCGAGCACTTCTGCGACGGGTGCAACCGGCTGCGCCTGCAGGCCGACGGGCACCTGCGGACCTGCCTGTCGCGCGAGGCCGCGCCGAGCCTGCGCGACGTGCTGCGGCGGGGCCTCGACGACGCCGGGCTCGAGCACCTGCTGCGCGAGCGGGTGTGGGCGAAGGTGGCGGGCCACCAGGCCCACCTCGAAGGCGAAGGGTTCGCCGCGTTCGAGGGCGCGATGACCCCGATCGGCGGCTGACCCGTCGGCGCGGCTACCGGTGGCGGCGACGCCGTCCGACCAGGACCACCAGCGCCAGCGCTGCGCCCCACATCGAGGCGCCGCGGTCCGAGGCACACCCACACCCCGGTTCGGCGTCCTTGGGCGGGATCACGTCGTCGGTTCCGTCCAGCGGGTCGGTGCCGCGCGCGACCTCGGCGCCGTCGTCCACCGAGCCGTCGTCGGTGTCGAGGTCGATCGGGCTCGTGCCCAGCGCGCGCTCTTCGCCGTCGCCGAGGCCGTCGCTGTCGGTGTCGACACCCGACGGGTCGGTCTCGCCCGACCCCTGGGTCCCGGTCCCGCCGAGCGACGCGATCCACCGCCCGTCGTGGTTCGAGTCCTCCAGCCCGTCGAGCAGCGTGTCGGCGTCGGAGTCGGGGTCGAGCGGGTCGGTGGTGGTGCTCGGGTCCTGGTCGCCCGGGTAGCCCTGCGAGCCGGCGTACGCCAGCCCTTCACCGTCCGAGACCCCGCCGGGGACAGGATCCCGGCCGAGCTCGAGCCCGTCGGGGAGGCCGTCGTCGTCGGTGTCGGGGTCGAACGGATCGGTGTCGCTCTCCTCCGAGTCGGACAGGCCGTCGTCGTCGCGGTCCGCGTCGAGCGGGTCGGGGTCGAGCGGGTCGGTGAGCCCGTCGTCGTCGGTGTCGGGGTCGTACCGGTCGGTGCTCGCCCCGAGCTCCTCGGCGTTCGACCAGCCGTCGGCGTCGGGATCGGCGGTGGCGTCGTCGGCGGGGTCGGTGGGGTCGGTGTGGTCGGCGGTCTCCTCCGTCCCGTCGTCCACCCCGCCGTCGTCGCTGTCGGTGTCGCGCGGGTCGCCGAGCTCGGCCCCGTCGAGCAGCCCGTCGTCGTCGGTGTCCTCGTCGTTCGGATCGGTGTCGCCGGCGCCGGCGGTCCCGGTGCCGCCGATGGTCCCCACGAACGCGCCGTCGGGGTCCTCCTCGCCGTCGAGCAGGCCGTCGGCGTCGTGGTCCGCGAGCGTCGGGTCGGTGGTCGAGGCCGGGTCGGCGTCGGGGACGAACCCCGGGTCGGTCCCGGCGAACGGGCGGCCGCCCGGAGACGACACCCCCGCCGCCACGCCCTCGACCACGCCCAGCTCGAGCCCGTCGCCGAGGCCGTCGCCGTCGGTGTCGAACCGCGTCGGGTCGGTCCCCGGCTCGGCCGCGTCGGCCCATCCGTCGTCGTCGGTGTCGGCGTCCAGCGGGTCGGTGTCGAGCTCTGCCCCGTCCAGCAGGGTGTCGTCGTCGGTGTCGGGGTCGAGCGGGTCGGCCCCGTGCTCGAGCTCGACCCCGTCCTCCGCGCCGTCGTCGTCCGAGTCCGGGTCGCGCGGGTCGGTCCCGAACCCGGGCTCGTCGGCGGTGGCGGCGCCGTCGCCGTCGTCGTCCGGGTCGAGGTAGTCGGGGACCTCGTCGGCGTCGAGGTCGGCCACGCCCTCGGTCAGCGTCGGGATGCCGTCTTGGTCGTCGTCCGGGTCGAGCGGGTCGATCGCGCCGTCGTCGTCGGTGTCGCGCGGGGCGGCCGGATCGACCGCCTCGGTGCGGTCGTCGACCTTGTCGCCGTCGGAGTCCCACTCGGCGGGGTCGGTGCCGATCGCGAGCTCCTCCGGGTCGGTCAGCCCGTCCCGATCAGTGTCGAGTGGCCAACACGCCGACACCCCGGGCTCGGGCGCGATCAGCGTGTACCGCACCGCCTCCTGCGACAGCGCGTACAGCCCCACCGGGCCGCTCGGCACCGGGCCGTCCCACGTGAGCTCGAGCGCCCCGTCGAGCCACACCTCGACCCGGGTGGGGGTGGTGACCACGGCCACGTCGACCACGGCGTGGTCGGTCCACCCGACCGCCCCGAACGTGGTCCCGCGGGCTACCTCGGTGACGGCGTTCTGGTGGCACCACAGGTCGGGGGTCTGGTCGGTGATCGCGCCGTCGACCAGCGACAGCGCGGTGCCCGCGAGCGCGGTGCACGTCCCGGCGAGCTGGGTCGTCTGCTTCCAGTCGAACAGCAGCCACGACCCACGGTTGTCGTCGGCCTCGCCCGGGTCGTACCCGATGGTCAGCCCGAAGAAGTCGTCGTCGAGGTCGGTCTCGACCGACAGCTGCAGCTCGACCTCGCCGACCGCCGCCCCGAGCGGGGTCACGTACACCGCTGGGTCGGCGTTGCGGGTCTGGACGACCTCGAACCCGTCGACCGACGGGGTCCACAGGGCCGCGTAGCCCGAGTCGAGGGGGTCGGCGGTGCCCGGGGCGAGCACTGCGGCCGCACACGACCAGCCGCCCTCCACGGCGCAGCCCGAGTCACACCCGTCGCCGGCGGTGGTGCCCGCGTCGTCGCACCCCTCGTCGAGGTCGACCACGCCGTCTCCACAGGCCGCGCGCGCGGGCGTCGATCCCAACCACCACAACGCAGTCGGGATCGCGGAGCCCATCAGAACACGAGGGTGAGGATCTCGTCCCAGTCGGACACGTCGTGGCCGCTGATGTCGCCCTCGCCCTTGACCTTGACCAGCGGGCCTTCGATCGACACGTCGAGGTCGTACACGAGGTCGGCCGCGCCGCGGTCGGTGCCGCTCAGGTCGATGCCGCCGTCGACCGCGAGGCCGCCGTTCCACGACAGGTTCGACAGGTTGATCGAGTCGTCGGCCCAGAACTCCACGTCGACGCCGCCGTCGAGGGTGGGGCCGCCGTCCATCACGACCTGGTCGAACGTCATCGACAGGGTGTAGCCGAGCTCGTTCTTGTCCGACGACACGCGGCCGTCGACCAGCACGTCGCCCTTCCACGAGGTCGGCTTCAGGCTGCCGCTGACCTTGTAGTCGGACCCGGAGGTGTCGACCTTCAGCGTGGCGCTGTTCCCGTTCACCACGGAGTCGAACGCCTGGATCAGCAGGTCGCTCGTGACGCGGTTCAGCGACTCGAACGTGTGGCGCGCCTCACCCGCGGAAACCTTCTCTGTGCTGCAAGCCGCCACCAGGGGCAGCGCGATGATGAACCGAGTCATGAGGTCCTCCGTGCTGGGGGCCAATAAATCCCGAGTTGGGCCGTTGTGCAACGTGGAATTGTAATTTTCGCTCGGGTCCAGATCGTGCACCTGTGACGGGACCGGGCTCAGTGGCGCTCCCACAGCGGGCGGATACGTCGGACGGATGCAGGTGCTGCTCCGGGACGGGCTGGCGGATCTGCGGTTCCGACGCGTGTGGCGCGGCGGGGCCGTGAGCCGGCTGTCGGTGTCCGAGGTCGAGGTGCTGGGGCTGCTGCTCGCCCGGCGAGGGGAGACGGTCGAGCGGGGGGAGCTCCTGACCCGCGCCCTCGGATTTCCGCCCGACTCCCTGTCGCGGGCGGTCGACGTGTGCATTCACCGCCTCCGATCGAAGCTGGAGCGCGATCCGGCTCGTCCGGTGCACTTGCTGACGAGTCAAGGGGAAGGGTACCGGCTGCTCCCAGCGGACGAGAGCCAGGTCGCGAGCTCCCAGGTGAACCTCCCCCGGAACCCCGTGCTGGGCCGGGATCACCTGGTGGACTCGGCGTCCGACGCGCTGTCGCGCGGCCCGATCGCATTGATCGGCCCCGCGGGGGTCGGTAAGACCGTGTTGGCGCAGCTCGTAGCGGACCGGGCCGCCCGCCGCCTCGCCCCGGCGGGGACGTTCTGGGTGGATCTGTCCGCGGCGCGGGACCTGGCCGACCTGGTCGCCGCGATCGCGGGCTCGGCCGGGGTCGCGGTGGACGACGCCGCGGGCCTCGGGGCGGCGCTCGCGGCCCGCGGCCCGACGCTGATCGTGCTCGACACCTGTGAGCGGTGCCTGCCGGCGGTGGCGGCGCTGATCGCGGCGGTGGGCGCGTCGGCGTCGGTGTTGGCGACGAGCCGGGAGCCGGTCGAGGGGGCCGGGTCGTTCGAGGTGCCGGCGCTGCCGCCGAGCGCGGCGCGGGAGCTGCTGGTCGGGCGCGCGCGCGACGCCGGGTACGAAGGCGCGTTCCCGGCCGACGTGGTGGACCGGGTGGTCGAGGCGCTCGAGCGGCTGCCGCTGGCGATCGAGCTCGCGGCGGCGCGCCTCCGGTCGATGTCGCTGTCCCGGCTCGAGACCGAGCTCGTCCGGCCGCTGCGGGTGCTGCGCGGTCGCGGGAACGGCCGGCAGACCAGCGTGGAGGCTTCGGTCCGGTGGAGCTGGGAGCTGCTGGTCGAGGCCGAGCGCCGGGCGCTGATCGCGCTGTCGGTGTTCCGCGCCCCGCTGGCGGTGGTCGACGCGGAGGCCCTCGCCGGGACCACCCTGGTCGCGCGGCTGCAGGAGGTGCACCTGTTGCGCCGGGTGGGGGCGGGGATCGTGCCGTGGCACGCGGTCGCCGAGCTGGCCGAGCGCGAGGCGCTGCCACACGAGTGGGAGGCCGCCCGCCGCGACCGGCTCGGGTGGCTCGAGTCCCGCGTGCAGACCCAGCTCCGCGCGCTGTGGACGCCCGGGTTCGAGGGGGCGATCGACGAGCTCGCGCGGCTCGAGCCCGACCTGTCCGACGCGCTCGACCGGGGCGGGTCCCCGTGGCTCGCGCGGGCGCTGTGTGAGCTCGACCTCGAGAACGGCCGGCACGGCTCGGTGATCACCCGGGCGGACGCGTCGGTGGCGTCCGAGCCGGAGCACGCGTGCGCGCCGGCGCTGCAGGTGCTCGCCGCGGCGTCGGTGGGGAAGCAGGGCCGGTGGTCGGACGCGCTCACCCGCCTGGCGTCGGTCCGCCCGATCGACCCCGAGGATCGGGTCGGCGCCTCGTATTGGCGGGCGGTCGCGCTCGGGCGGCTGGGCCAGCTCGAGCCGGCCCGGGCGGAGGCCGCCCGCACGTTGGCGCTCGCCGGGGACGATCCGGTGTTGCTCGCCCGCGCGTACGGCGCGATCGCGGTGGTCGAGACCCACACCTGGACCGGCCCGCACGGCGTCGACGTCCTGCAGCGGGCGCTCGACGCGGCGCGCGCGGCCGGGGTGGCGCGGTTCGTCCCGATCGCGACCCACAACCTCGCCGTGGGCCTGCACCGCGTGGGCCGGGTGGAGGAGGCGGAGCGGATCTACCTCGACTCCACCACGCTGCTGGTGCGGAACCGGCGGGCGTGTGGCATCGCGTGGAACAACGTGGCGCTGATGTTGTTGCCGCGCGACCCCGAGGCGTCCCTGCGCGCAGCGGAGCGAGCGCTGGAGGCGTTCTCGGACGCGGGCGCCGAGGATGGCGCCCGGATCGCGATCGCTGGGTGCGCGATGGCCCACGCCGCGCTCGGGGTCGAGGTCGACGCGCTGGTCGAGATCGAAGACGCGGTCGACCGGCTGGGCGGCGTCCGGACCGGGGTGATCGCGACCCAGCTCCTGTCCAACCGCGCCTCGGTGTACGGGATGGTGGGGCGCAAGGACGCGTGTCGCCGGGCGTTCGCCGAGATCGCCGACCAGATGCCGTCGGAGCTCGGCATGAGCCCCGAGGACACCGGCGCGCTGATCGCGGCGTGGGTCGACGACCGTCCGCTCCCGGCCGAGGTCGCGTCGCGGCTGGGGGCGGTCTCGGGGGACCGCCGTTGGCTGCACGTCGTGTGTCTCGGGCTCGCGGGCCGAGTGGCGCCGGGGGCTGCTGTCGGTGTCCGAGGGTCACACCCGGAGACGTCTCGAGGGGAGGGTCGGGTATGGTAGCGGTGAGCGTCGGAGGTGGCATGTCGTGGCGGTTGGTCGTGCCCGGGTGGTTGGTGGGGATGCTCGCGGGCTGCGCGACGGCGCCGGCGGAGGTGGTCGCGACCGCCCCCGCGGTGGTCGAGGTCGCCGACGCCGCCGAGGCGGGCGAGGTGTTGGCGCCGGAGAAGGTGCTGTACGTGCCGCCGCCGCCGCCCCGCCCGAAAGATCCGTACCAGGCCCTTCGGTACGACATCGATCAGGAGCGACACACCCTGGCCCGTCGGCGGGCGCTCGGTGAAGACGTGGCGGCCGACGCCGCGTCGGTGATCGACCAACGCCTGCCGCAGCTGATCAACGCGTGGAAGGGCACCCGGTGGTCGTACTCGGGCACCACCCAGACGCCGAAGCAGGGCAAGATCGCGTGTGGGTACTTCGTGTCCACCGTGCTCGAGCACGCGGGGTTCGAGGTCGACCGGGTGGACCTCGCGCGGCAAGCGTCCGAGCAGATCCTCCGCTCGCTGATCCCCGACGGCGACATCGCCCGGTACTCGTACGCGAGCCGCGACTACGTGGTGGCGCAGGTCGAGAAGCAAGGTGACGGCGTGTACCTGGTCGGGCTCGACACCCACATCGGGTTCCTGGTGAACGAGCCGAACAAGCCGGTGAACTTCTGCCACTCGACCAAGCGCGATCGTCGCGCGGGCGTGGTGTGCGAGCTCGCGCGCACGAGCCCGTCGTTCAAGTCGCGGTACACGGTGGTCGGCAAGCTGGCCCAGCCCGAGACGGTCGGGGTGTGGCTCGCCGGGGCGGATCTCCCGACCGCGCGGAAGGGTGAACCGCAGTGTGACGCGCTGGTGGCCGAGGCCGAGGTCGATCCGACCGACGGGGCTGCGTCGGCGGAGCGCTGAGCCGCTCGGGACGTTATCGCCCCAAACATGAACTCGTTGCAGGTGCTGCTGGCCGACCCCGCTGCGTGGGCGGCGCTGTTGACGCTGATCGTGATGGAAGTGGTGCTCGGGATCGACAACCTCGTGTTCGTGTCGATCCTCACCAACCGGCTGCCGGAGGAGCAGCGCGCCACCGCACGCCGGATCGGGATCGGGCTCGCGTTGGTGCTGCGCCTGCTCCTGCTCGGGACCTTGAGCTGGATCGTCGGGCTCACCGCGCCGGTGTTCACCCTGCCGTTCAGCTGGCCGGTGTCCCACGACGGGCACGCGGCGTTCGACCCGGCGCTGTCGTGGCGCGACCTGATCCTGATCGGCGGCGGGCTGTTCCTCGTGTGGAAGGCCACCCGCGAGATCCACCAGACGATGGAACCGAGCGACGGGCTGCACGGAGACGCCCCGGCCGGCACGAACCTCGGGTTCGCCTCGGCGATCGTCCAGATCCTGGTGCTCGACCTGGTGTTCTCGATCGACTCGATCCTCACTGCGGTCGGGATGACCGACGAGCTGCCGATCATGGTGGTGGCGGTGGTCACCGCGGTCACCCTGATGCTGGTGGCGAGCGGGCCTCTCGCGAGGTTCATCCACGACAACCCGACGGTCGTGATGCTGGCGCTCGGGTTCTTGTTGCTGATCGGCACGGTACTGGTCGCCGACGGGTTCGGGATCCACGTGCCGAAGGGCTACATCTACACCGCGATGGCGTTCTCGGGGTTCGTCGAGGGGCTGAACCTCGTGGCCCGCCGGCGGCGCGCGGCCTGACAACTGGTCGGTCCTCGCACTCCGTGCTGCGGATGTTTGGTCCTCGACCTTCGGTCTACGGAATTCCCTGGGGCGGAGCCCCTCACCCCAGCCCTCTCCCCAGAGGGGAGAGGGGGCCGGTTAGAGCCGGTGCGAAGCACGTTTTCGTGGTGAGTCCAGAGG
>JBEBJC010000156.1:0-12428 GCA_040080105.1 Myxococcota bacterium | reverse complement strand
CGGCAAGGGCGGCATCTGGATGTCTGATGCGATCCCGCATTTTCAGTCGGTCGCGGACGAACTGTGCGTGATCAAGTCGATGTTCACGGATCAGTTTAACCACACGCCCGCGGAGCTGCTGTTGTTCACGGGATCGCCGCGCGGCGGGCGGCCGTCGATGGGTTCGTGGGTGACCTACGGGCTCGGCTCGGAGAACGAGAACCTACCCGGCTTTGTCGTGCTCATCAGCAGCGGCGTGCAGCCGAGCGCGGGGCAGAGCGCGTGGGGCACGGGCTTTTTGCCCTCGGTCTTCCAGGGCGTGCAGTGCCGCAGCAAGGGCGACCCGGTCCTCTACGTGAGCGATCCGCCGGGCATGTCGCGCGCGCTGCGCCGGCAGACGCTCGACGCGCTGCGCGAGCTCAACGAACTACAGGCCGCCGAACTCGGCCACCCCGAGACCGCCACGCGCATCGCGCAATACGAGCTCGCCTATCGCATGCAGGCGAGCGTGCCCGAGGTGATGGACATCTCGCGCGAGAGCCCTGCGACGCTCGAGGCCTACGGCGCGAAGCCGGGCGAGGCGTCGTTTGCCAACAACTGCCTGCTGGGCCGCCGCCTGCTGGAGCAAGGCGTGCGCTTCGTGCAGCTCTTCGACTGGGGTTGGGATTTTCACGGCACAAGTCCCAAGGAAGATATCCGCGACGGCCTCACCGCCAAGATGGCGCGCACCGACAAGCCCGTCGCCGCGCTCATCCGCGATCTCAAGCAGCGCGGGCTGCTCGACGACACGCTCGTCGTGTGGGGCGGAGAGTTTGGCCGCACGCCGTTCCGCGAGGGCCGCACCGCCGCGAGCGAGATCCTCGGCCGCGATCATTTCCCGGACGCGTTTTCCCTCTTCCTGGCCGGCGGCGGTGTGAAGCACGGCCTCAGCTACGGCGCGACCGACGAGTTGGGCTTCGGCATCACCGAGAAGAAAGTCCACATCCACGACCTGCAGGCGACGATCCTGCACCTGCTGGGCTTCGATCACACGAAGCTGAGCTTCCGTTTCCAAGGCCGTGATTTCCGCCTGACCGACGTGCATGGGGAGATCGTGCACGATATCCTGGCGTGAGGCGTCGCCGCAACCGGCTAGGGCGTGTCTTCAAAGCCGTCATTGCGAGGTGCGGCGCTCCGCGCGGCGCCGGGATCGGCGGAGGCGGGACGAAGCTCGAGGTGCCCCGTGCGGTCGTGCGGATCGGGGACGCGTGGGGCGTCGGCGCCAGCTCGTGCTCGTCGGGCTCGGCCGGGGTGCCCTCGTACAGGTCGTCGCCCAGGTCCTCGTGCAGGGTGGCCTCGTCCTCCTGTGACACCCCGTGGGACACCGAGCGGGGATCGGCGGCGCGCGGTGTGTCTGCCCCGTCGGACACCGCCGCGCGGATCTCGCTCGCGATCGACGAACCTCGGCCCACGATGGTGGTCGGGGCGTCGCTCTCGTCCTCGTCGACCTCCTCGTCCTCCTCTTCGCGGTTCACCGCGATCTCGCCCCGCCGCACCCGCTGGTACACGTCCCAGAAGTGCCGCTCGAGGTCGGTGATGTCGCTGATCCGCTGCCACTGCTGCCCGTCGTACGAGATCTGATCCCGCCGGTCGATCTGCCCGTCGGCCAGATACTCCTGCAGGGTCGCGAGGTCGTAGAACTGGTACGCGACCTTGTTGTTCCGGCGAACCCGCCACGACAGGCCGACCTCACCGAAGTCGACCGTGGCCACGTCGCGCTGCGCGGTGCGCTTGGTGATCGGGATCGGGCGGGTGCTCGAGTCCACCGGCTCGGGGGTGGCCCGCTCGTCCCGGTACACGACGAACCGGTGCGCGCACCGCGGGCACGTGATCTTGGCGCCTCGGCCCTGAATCTTCGACTCGTTGATCTTGTAACGGGCGCTGCAGGCGGGACAGGTGACGATCATGATGGCTCGCTGGGGGGAACGCTAGCACATGCCGCAGGCGCTGCATAACCGCGGCGGGTCAGTCGGCGACGATCCGCAGAGTGCCGTCGGCGGCGATGACCTGTACCCGGTCGCCGAACGCCACCCGCAACGTCCGGCCGACGACGTGCCGAATCTCGCCCAGCCCGTGTCGCGGGTGCACGATGCGGACCCCGGGGGACAGCTGCTCGAGGCTCTCGATCTCGATCAGGGTGTGGCGCCCCTCGGGGGCGGACGCCGCGCGGCTCCGGCGGTGCTCGAGGAACGCGGCGAGCTTGCGGGTGCCCTCCTCGACCTCGATCTGCCGTTGCTCCTTCTCGCCGACGGTCGGAGGGCCGGCGGGGAGGTCGCCTTCGAGCACCTCCTCCGGGATCCCGTACAGGAATCGGCTCGGGGTGGTGTCGTGGCCGGTGATGTCCTTGAGCGCCCGGGTCACGATCAGGCGCTGCATCGCGCGGGTGAACGCGACGTACGCGAGCCGGCGCTCCTCCTCGAGCCCGGTGTCGGCGGAGCGTTCGTGGGGGAACACCCCCTCGACCATCTGCACCACGAACACCACCGGGAACTCGAGGCCCTTCGACGAGTGCACGGTCATCAGCGTGACCTGCCCGCCGTCGGGGATCTCGTCCGAGTCGGCCGACAGGGCGATGCGGTCGAGCCAAGCGATCAGCGTGTCGAGCGGCGGGATCCCGACCGGCTGCTCCCCCGCGAACGCAGACGCGTCGGAGATCAGCGCCTCGAGGTTCTTCAGCCGCTCGGCGCTCTCCGGCACCACCTCGCCCGCCTTGGTCTTGTCCTCGGTGAGCATCGCCTTGTACCCGGACCGGTCGATCACCTCCGCGACCAGCGCGTCGAGCCGCGCCTCGCGCGACCGCGCGGTCAGAGTGTCGATCACCTGCACGAACGACCCGATCCCCTTCTCCCCCGCCGACCGACCGGCCCCGCGGGTGCGGGCGGTGGCGAGCAGCGGCAGGCCGGCTTTCCCGGCGTCGGTGCGGAGGTCGGCGAGGGTCTTCGTGCCGACGCCGCGCGGCGGGACGTTCACCACCCGCACGAACGCGGCGTCGTCGCCCGGGTTCACCATCACCCGCAGGTACGCGAGCAGGTCGCGCACCTCCCGCCGCTCGTAGAACTTCCGGCCGCCGACCACCTTGTACGGGATGCGCACCGCCCGGAGCGCGCCCTCGAAGTGCCGCGCGATCGCGTTGGTGCGGTAGATGATCGCCATCTCCCCGAACGCGATCCCCATCCGGCGCAGGCGCCCGATCGCGTCGGCTACGCGAACCCCCTCCTCGCGCGGCCCGGGGGCGACCATCAGCTGGATCTTCGCGCCGCCGGCCGACTGGGTCCACAGCTTCTTCTCGAGCCGGCCGGTGTTGTGCGCGACGACCGCGTTGGCGAGCGCGAGAATGTTCCCCGTGGAACGGTAGTTCTGCTCGAGTCGGGCCACGACGGCTTCGGGATAGTCCCGTTGGAAGTTCAGGATGTTGGTGACTTCTGCCCCGCGGAACCCGTAGATCGACTGGTCGTCGTCGCCCACGACCCCGAGGTTCCGGTGCTCGGCGCACAGCAGCCGGAGGAACTCGTACTGGCCGCGGTTCGTGTCCTGGTATTCGTCGACCATCACGTACCGGAACTTCTCCCGCCACCGCGCGAGCACGTCCGGGTGTTCGGTGAACAGCTGCACGACCTTGCCGATCAGGTCGTTGAAGTCGAGCGCGTCGGCCGCGCGCAGCGCGTCGTCGTACTCGCGCCACACGCGGATCAGCGCGTCTCCCACGTGGCTGCGCCGCTCCGCCAGCACCTCCTCCGGGCCGAGCATCCGGTTCTTGTACCCGTCGATGCGCGACGCGATGTCGCGCGCGTCGACCCGGTCGCCGTCGTACCCGGCGGCCTTCACGATCTCCTTGAGCATCCGCAGCTGGTCGTCGTCGTCGTAGATCGCGAACCGCCGGGTCCACCCGAGCGGCTCGATGTCCGTGCGCAGGATCTTGGCGCAGGTCGAGTGGAAGGTGCTGACCCACAGCTTGCCCGCGTTCTCTCCCACGAGCTCGGCCACGCGCTCGCGCATCTCGGCGGCGGCCTTGTTGGTGAACGTGACCGCGAGCACGTTCTCCGGGGCGACGCCGGTGTACAGCAGGTGGGCGATCCGCCGCGTGAGCACCCGGGTCTTGCCCGAGCCGGCGCCGGCGAGCACCAGCACCGGGCCGTGGATCGAGGTCACCGCCCGGTGCTGCTCCGGGTTCAGCCGGACCAGGTGCTCGGGGGCGCCGTCGTCAGGACTCGCCACGGGCGCGCCGGCGGCTCCGCTCGCGCAAGCGCGCGGCCTTGCCCTCGAACTGTCGCTCGTCCGACCGCTCGACCATCAGAGCGCCGTCGGGCACGTCGCGGGTGACGGCCGAGCCGGCGCCGACGATCGCCCCGGCCCCGATGCGCACCGGGGCCACGAGCGAGCTGTTCGAGCCCACGAACGCGCCGGCGCCGATCTCGGTCCGGTACTTGCCGAACCCGTCGTAGTTGCAGGTGATCGTGCCGGCGCCGATGTTCGCCCCCGCGTGGACCTCGGCGTCGCCGAGGTAGCTCAGGTGGCTCGCCCGCACGCCGTCTCCGAGGGTGGACTTCTTCACCTCGACGAAGTTGCCGACCTTCACGTCGGCGCCGAGCACCGCCTGCGGGCGGAGGTGGGCCATCGGCCCGACCGCGCAGTCCGCGCCGATCTCCGCCCCCTCGCACACCGAGTAGGCCTTGATCTCGGTGCGCTCGCCGACCACCGTGTCGTCGAGGATCGCGCCCGGGTGTACGACCGCGCCGGCCTTCACCACGGTGCGTCCGCGCAGCACCGCGCCGCCCCACACCGTGCACCCGGGCTCGAGCACGACCTCCGCGTCGACCCAGATCCGCGCCGGGTCGTGCAGCACGACCCCTGCCGCCGCCCATGCGCGCAACCGCCGATCGACCAGCCGGCGCTCCACGTACGCCCGGTCGGGCTCGCCGTCGAACCGCACCCGCTCTTCGTCCGGGACCTGGTCCGAGCCGTTGGACAGCCGCCGCAGCGTGGGGGCGGACACCAGCAGCAGCCGGCCGTCGAGGTGGATCACCGGCCCCTGAACGCCGCGCACGCCCGCCTCCGCCAGCACCGCGTCCCAGTGTTCGAGCACGGTGCGCCCGGCCACCTTCACGTCCGCGAGCTCCTCGGGGACGTCGACCACCACCTTCCGCATCCGGCCTCCGGTCCGGCCTGCGTATCGCGCCGCGGCGACCGCGGGACGGAAACCCGGCAGGGTTACACTCGGCCGATGAGAGCCTCCCGCTCCGACGGCGAAGCCACCCGCGCCCGGATCCTCGAAGCCGCCCTGCCGCTGTTCGCTGCCCACGGGTACGCAGGCACCTCGGTCCGCGCGGTGGCAGGCGCCGCGGGGGTGAACATCGCCACCCTGGCGTACCACTTCGAGGACAAGGAGGGCCTGTACGACACCGTCGTGCAGCGGTTGCACCACGACCTGGTCCAGGCGTTCCCCACCGTCGAGGGGGAGCCCGAGCTGCGGGTGTGGGTCGGGGTGGCGTGGCGGTTCTGCCGCGAGCACCGGGAGCACCTCCGGCTGCTGGTGCGGCACGTGCTCGACCACGGCTCGCAGCCCGGGGTGATCCTCGACCGGTGGTCGGAGCCGCTGCTCGTGCGGGCGGAGGGCCTGGTCGCCCTGTTTCGGCCGGATTGGCCATCGACGCGCCGTCGGCTGCTGGTGTTGTCCCTGATGCACCTGACCGTGCGGCTGGTGCTCGAGCAGCCCGAGCAGCTCGCCGCGATGACCGGGATCCCGCTGCCGACCCTCGAAACCGAGATCGTGGACTGGCTCACCGCGGTTGCAGCCCGCGAACTCGGGCTCCCCGTGGCCGAACGGGGAGAGTAGGATGAACCCGGAGCCCCCCGAAATGTCCACCTCGCTCAAGTCGCCCGAACCGAAGCCCGCCGCTCAACCCGATCGGCGTGGCCACCCACGGTACAACCCCGACCCGCTGGTCCCGGTGTTCTTCGCCCACCCCGAGGCGGAGACCCCGACCGCCGGCCTCATCGCGGACGTGAGCAACGGCGGGGCGAGGATCGTGGCCCCTCCGACCGCGCGCCCGATGCTCCACTGGTCCGACCCGCTCGCGATCGTGGTGTCGTACTCGGACTCCGCTCGCGCCACCGGGATCGAGGGGCTCCGCCTCGACGGTCACGTGGTCCGGATCGCGGTCGACGCGACCGGGTACACGCTCCACGTCCGGTTCGACCGCACCAACGGGGACTGGACCACGCTGGAGAACTGGATCGAGCAGCTGGCCGGGTCCGGCTACTTGAGCTGACGGCGGGTTCCACCGCCGACTCTCCGCGTGTCATCCTCCCCCGGGGGCGCACATGTGGGGGTGGATGGGATGTGTGGGGTCGACGGAGCCTCGGGAGCCGTCCGCGGAGCCGCTCCCCCCGGTGGAGGATCGGTCGGCGTGGCGGGGCCGGGTGGTCGACGGGCGGGTGGTCGTACCCGGGGAATCCCTCACCGTGCCCGCCGCCGGCCCCGATCGTGACGTGACCGTGCTCCGAGACGCCGCGGGGCGCCCGGCGTACCTCGTGACCGAGGGCTGGCTCACCGGGGTCAACGGGGCCGAACCTCCGGTGCCGCAGGTGACGGACGCGCTGCTGGCGCGGTGGTCGGAGGGTGGAGTCGACGGACCGGTCACGTTCGACGCGACGCTCCGGTTCGGCGCGGGCGAGGCCCCGTTCTCGATCACCCTCGCCGACGGGGCACTGACCCCGACGTTCCCCGACGGCCTCGCCGGCCGCCTGTGGACCCGCGAGGACCGCTGGGAGGGCGTGCTCGAAGGCGCTGGCGGCGCGGTGTTCCTCACCGGGCGGGTGGGCCGCGGCGCGTTGAGGTTCGATCCTGTCGGCACCTGGTTCGCCGACGCCGCCGAGGCGCGCGCCTCCCTCGACGCGGGGTGTGTGCCACAACCCGAGCTCTCGTTCGAGCTCCGACACGAGGACGGCAGGGTCGACGCGCGGGTCGCACACCTCGGCACCCAATCCGAACCGACGGGGGATTGGTCGATCCCGCTCGGTGGAGAGGCGTGGACCGGCGCCGGTGGCGCGCCGATCGATCCCGGGGGGTGCTTCCACCGGGACGACGGCACCGACCAGTGCTGGCCGTGGGGCGAGGGCCTGAAGGCCTACCAGGACAAGCTCGCGATCCCCCTCGGCCCGCGCCTGTGGGACGAGGCCGGCGCGGACGGCCTGGCCGGCACGTGTCACCCGCCGGTGAAGTACGTGCTGAACCTCGGCGGGATCCGCGGCGTCGGGATCAGGCCCGTGGGAGCTCCCGACACCGAGCACGCCGCCGCCGCTGCCAAGGCCACGCCGTGCACGCTGCACCGGATCGCGTGGACCCCGGGTGAATGCCGCCCGATCGGCGCGGTGCCGGCCCCCGCCCCGGGGGGGTGGTCGGCGAGGCGCGCCGGGCCCGCCGAAGTCGAGGTCGACCAGGCGGCGGACGGGATCCACCTCACCGGCCCGCAGGCCGAGCTCGTGGTGCCGTACGAGGCGGTCTCCCCGTCGGGGTACACTCGGCTGTTCGGCGCCGAGCGCGTGCAGCTCGTGTTCGACGCACACGGCGCGCCCGGCTGGCTCGCGGTCGCGGTCGGAGGGTCGGACTGGTGGCGGGTGATGGCGCTCGCCGATCACCCCGAGCCCACGTTTCCGCTGGCCCCCGGCGCAACGCTGGCCGACCCCGCCGTCCCGGTGGTGCTGACCGGGCAGGTGACGCTGCTGGCCGAGACCGTGCCGGTCACCGTGACCCTCGGGGCCGAGACCCGGGTGGCGATCGACGGCCTGCCGCCCGACGTGACCGCGTCGGCGTCGACCGGCCGGTACCACCCCACCGACGCCGATCTGTCGCTGTGGCTCACCACCCCGCGTGGGGCCGCGCTCCTGCGGGGCGGGCTCGCGGCGATCCCCGACCGAGGCGCGGAGGTGACGTTCGGACCCGTGCCCGGCGCAGTCCCCGACCGCAAACACCTGATCGAGGTGATGAACGGCGCGTGCTGGGACGGCGCGGTGCTGGGCGACCCGACGCGCTGGCGACGGTTGGGGGTGGGCGCGTTCCAGCCGAACCACCCCGCCGTGGCGCACCGCGACTCTCGGCCGCCGTACCGCCAGGGCGAGTGGCACTGGGGCGCCTCGGCAGCGCCGGCCGCGTACCACTGGCTGGGCGAGCTCGACCAGTCGTTCGATCGGCACCTGTTCGGAGCCTCCTCCTCTCCGGAGGTGCCGACGGTGATGGCGCTGCACCGGTGCGGCGAGCCCGCGCCGACCTGGGACTCCGGCCCGACGCGCACCGTCACGGTGAAGATCGAGTCCGAGGACAGCCAGCTGTGGATCGACAACCGGGCGCCGATGCCCGGGGCGCCAGTGCTGCAGGTCGAGCTGCCGGTGGACGTGTACCACGAGTTCACGCTGGGGAGCCGGAGCGGCTTCCGGTCGACCTCGCAGCTGGTGACCGCCACCGAGCCCGCGGAGATCTGCTTCGCCGACGACGGCGCGTGTGACGGCGTCTCGAACCCGCCGGGACGACGCTCCCGCCGCTGAGGGCCGCCCGATCCTGCGCCGGCCGTTCGGCGGCGCACCCTTGCTGGACGCCCCGGCGAGCGCTAAGCCCCTCCGTCCTCCGCCCTGGTGTTCATCGCTGGTCGGGGGAGACACCTTGTTGAACGACCGCCCGACTCCGTCGGGCCGTCAGCGGAGCGCCCCGTGCTCGACGATCTCTCCAAAGTCCGGAACATCGGGATCAGTGCCCACATCGACTCCGGCAAGACAACGCTGACCGAGCGGATCCTGTTCTACACCGACCGGATCCACGCGATCCACGAGGTGCGTGGAAAGGATGGCGTCGGCGCGAAGATGGACTTCATGGAGCTCGAGCGCGAGCGGGGCATCACGATCCAGTCCGCCGCCACGCACGTGCAGTGGAAGGACATCCACATCAACATCATCGACACCCCCGGCCACGTCGACTTCACCATCGAAGTCGAGCGGTCGCTGCGGGTGCTCGACGGCGCGATCCTCGTGCTGTGCGGCGTGGCCGGCGTGCAGTCGCAGTCGATCACCGTCGACCGCCAGATGCGGCGCTACGGCGTGCCGCGGCTCGCGTTCGTGAACAAGCTCGACCGGCAGGGCGCCAACCCGTACCGCGTGCGCACCCAGCTGCGCGAGAAGCTCCGGCTCAACGCGTACATGGTCCAGATGCCGATCGGCATCGAGGACAAGCTGAAGGGCCTGGTCGACCTGGTCGAGCTCCGCGCGTTCGTGTTCGAAGGCGACAACGGCGAGATCATCACCGAGGTCCCGATCCCCGACGACATGAAGGAGGACGTCGCGAAGTACCGCGAGGAGCTCCTCGACGGCGTTTCGATGCTCGACGACCGGGTGATGGAAGCGATGCTCGAGGAGAAGCTCACCAACGAGCTCCTCGCCGACGCGATCCGCAAGTCCACCATCGCGAACAAGCTGGTGCCGGTGTTCTGCGGCTCGGCGTACAAGAACAAGGGCGTCCAGCTCCTGCTCGACGGCGTCCGCGCGTACCTCCCGGGCCCGCACGAGGTGCCGAACCACGCGTTCGACCTCTCGAAGTCGTCGACCGAAGAGGTGATCGTCCCGTGTGACCCGAAGCTGCCGTTCGTCGGCCTCGCGTTCAAGCTCGAGGAAGGGCGGTACGGCCAGCTCACCTACATCCGGGCGTACCAGGGCACCCTGCGCAAGGGTGAGTTCATCCACAACCAGCGCAACAAGCAGAAGGTCAAGATCGGCCGGCTGGTGCGGATGCACGCGAACGAGATGGAAGACATCGACGAAGCCGGCGCAGGCGACATCGTCGCGCTGTTCGGCGTCGACTGCAACTCGGGCGACACGTTCACCGACGGCACGGTCGACATCTCGATGACCAGCATCCACGTCCCGGACGCGGTCATCCACTACACGATCAACACCAAGGACCGCGGCGCGTCGCAGAACCTGTCGAAGGCGCTGCAGCGGTTCTCCAAGGAAGACCCCACCTTCCGAGTGTCGTCCGACCCCGAGACGGCCGAGACGATCATCTCCGGGATGGGCGAGCTCCACCTCGACGTGTACCTCGAGCGGATGCGCCGCGAGTACAAGGTGCCGGTCGAGTCTTCTCCGCCGCGGGTCGCGTACCGCGAGACCATCACCCGGCGGGCCGACTTCAACTACACCCACAAGAAGCAGACCGGCGGCTCCGGTCAGTACGCGCGGGTCGCCGGTTGGCTCGAGCCGTTCGACGACGGGCACTACGAGTTCGTCGACGACATCGTCGGCGGCGTGATCCCGCGCGAGTTCATCCCGAGCTGCGACAAGGGCTTCAGCGCGATGCTCGAGAAGGGCCAGCTGATCGGCGCGCCGGTCACCGGGATCAAGGCCGGGATCAACGACGGTCAGTTCCACGCGGTCGACTCGAGCGACATCGCGTTCCAGCTCGCCGCCCGCGGCGGGTTCAAGGAAGCGTACGGCAAGGCCGGCCCCGTGATCATGGAGCCGATCATGAAGGTGCAGTGTGAGGGTCCGGCCGAGTTCCACGGCGGGATCGTCGGCACCTTGATGGGCCGCCGCGGCGTGATCGTCGGGTCGACCGAGGAAGAGGGCTTCACCCAGATCGACGCCGAGGTCCCGCTGTCCGAGATGTTCGGGTACTCGACCGCGCTGCGCTCCGCCACCCAGGGGAAGGCGGAGTTCACGATGGAGTTCGCGAAGTACGCGAAGGTGCCCGACGCGATCGCGAAGGAGCTCATGCAGAAGTACCAGGAAGAGCAAGAGAAGAAGCGGAAGTGACGCGATGGCCGACCTCCCCTCCAACACCTCGGACTCCGGCCAGCGGAGTCGTTCACGCCTGACCTCGCTGCGCGAGGCCGTGGGCAAGCCGATCCCGCCGGGCGGGGTCGGGGTGATCGTCGCGCGGGCCGGCGTCGGGAAGACGGCGCTGCTCGTGCAGCTCGGGATCGAGGCGTTGCTGACCGGTCGGCCGGTGCTGCACGTCGCCCACCGCGACACGGTGGACCACGTGCGGGCTCACTACGACGAGATCCTCCGGGCGCTCCGGGTCGGCGGCTCGGCGTTCGGAGAAGGCCACGCCGACGCGGCGGTCCGGGTGGAGCGGGGTCGGATGATCCACAGCTTCCACGGCCGCGAGTTCCAGATCGACCTGGTCGCGCGGAACCTCGAGGTGTTGGCCGAGGCCGCGCAGTTCGTGCCGCAGCTGATCCTGGTCGACGGGTTCGACGAGATCGCGCCGTTGACCGCCGCGCTCGACGCGCTGCGCGCGGTGTCCACGAACCACCAGGCCGAGCTGTGGGTCACCACCCACAGCGAGTCGGCCGACGCGCCGGCGCCGATCCCCGGGCTCCCCCTCCGCGACGGAGACCGGGTGGTCCGGCTCGTGCCCCAAGGCCGCGTGGTGAAGCTGGTGACCGGCCCCGACGAGGCGGGGCTCGCGCTCGACCCGGCCACGATGTTGGTCGCGTCCACCGAGCCGGGCGGGTCTGCGTCCGACAGCGCCGGTCCGCCGATCGCGGCGCGGGACTGCACGTTGTACTCGGGCGGCGCCGCGGGTGCGGAGGCCGCGTTCGGCGAAGCCGCCGAGCGGTGGGGCGTGCACGAGGTGAACCTCACGTTCGACGGGCACCTCCAGGCGCGAACCCGCGGCCGGTACGTGTTGTCGCCGAACGAGCTCGCGCTGGGCGACGTGAGCCTGGGCTACGTGTCCAAGCGCCTGTCGCGCACGTACAACGACCAGGGTGGGCTGATCCGCGGCGTGTTGCAGACGTTGTGGCACATGGTGAGCCGGAGCCAGCAGGTGTTCGTGGTCGGGCGGATCCAGTCCGACGGCACCGTGGTCGGCGGCACTGGGTGGTCGGTCGAGCTCGCGCGGATGTGGTCGCGCGACCTGTGGGTGTACGACCAGGACCAGGGCGACTGGTTCCGGTGGGACGGCGACGGGTGGGTCCAGGGGATGCCCCGGATCACCGCGCCGCACGTTTGCGGCACCGGCACCCGGTATCTGGATCCGGTGGGAAAAGCCGCGATCGACGCGCTGTTCACCCGCTCGTTCGGCTAGGCTGTCCGTCGGAGGCGCGATGATCCCCTGCCCGACCTGCCATCGACACGTCCGAACCGCAGCGGTGCGGTGCCCGCACTGCGACGGCGCCATCGGCGCGCGGCTCGGACCGAGCGCCGCGGCGCTGGTGCTCGGCCTGTTCTCGACGCTGCCCGGGTGCATCGCCGGGAAGAACGTCGACTACGGAACGACCGTCACCGGCGACACCAGCATCGAGGACTCGGCCGACACCGGCGGGTAGTTCCCTGGGGGCGGAGCCCCTCTCCCCAGAGGGGAGAGGGGGCCGGTTAGAGCTGGAGTGAAGCACGTTTTCCCCCTCTCCCCGCATCGGGGG
>JBEBJC010000155.1:0-12458 GCA_040080105.1 Myxococcota bacterium | reverse complement strand
GTCGGGCTCGGGGGCGACCTGGTCGGGGGTGAGCCCGAGCTCGGCGGCGGCCTCGGCGCGGGCCTTGTCGAGGATGCGCTGGGCGAAGGCGTCGGCGAGGAGGTCGAGGGCGGAGTCCCAGCTGCGGAGCGCGTGCTCGCGGGGGACGTGGATGACCTCGACGCGGAGTGGCTGCTTCTTCACGGTGGGCTCCCGAAGCGACCGGAGGGGTCGCGACGGGGCTCAACGCAGGGGGTGTGCCAGCGGGGATCTACCGCCTACGAGGCGGATCGAGGGGGTTGGCTGGCGCGGTGTCGCGACTCGTTGGGCGGGATCGGCGATCCGCCGAACCGATCGGCGCGCGGGTGCGTCGAATCACCCCGGTTCGGGAACCCGTCGGCCCGCGGAGGAACGCATCGGCATGTTCTTGGAAGTGACGTGGCGCGATCGCCTGCGCGTCGGGCACCGCCGTCCCTTACGTGTGCGATGCGAGAGCGGTGGTCAGTCTCCTCAGAGGTCGAGCCCCATCCGCTCAACCTCGGGCGCGGTGAGGCCCATTGCCAGCGTGACGTTGCGAACGTCAGCGGGCGCCACCTGCTGGTACGCGTCCATGATCATCTCGGAGCGCTGTTGGTGCCCAATCCCACGGAATCTGTCCCACACCACGTAGAGGTGCACCGCCCCGCTGTGCGGATCGCGCTGTTCCGTGATCGATGGGCCGAAGACATCGAGGGGTACCGAACTCGTCCACTCGTGCACGAGCCGTTCGATGATCTGCTGAGCCTCCACATCGTGGACTCTCATCTCTCCGATTTTCACCAGTCGTCGAATCGGCATCCTAGCTCCAGAGACGTAGACGATTGCTGTGCATCCACCCGACGTCGTTGAGCAGCAGCACCGCATCTTGCTGGGCAACCAAGCCCGCTCGATAGCGCATGTTGACCGACCAGATTTGGTTGATTCGCTGCGCGCGATTGACTGCGTGCCGCGCAATCGGCGTGGCCAGCCCAAGACGGTTACGGTCATCCGCTAGGACGAGCGCCCAGAATAGGACGCCGTGATAGCTCTGGTAGTCGATGTTGGGTCCGTAAGCGATGCGAGCCCGATGGAGAGCGGGCGCGAGCAAGGGATACACGGCGGTCGTCGGAAGGTGTCCGTTCACACGGAACGCCGCCATCTTGAGCACCATCTCCGCCACGTAGCCGGCCAAATATGCACCGCCGGTCGCTTGACCTTCGGCGACAAGGGCCTTCGCTTCGTTCAGGCGCTCCGCCGCCGCGACCTCAAGGTCCTGAATCGTCTCTGGTTCCGTGAGGAGCTGGTGGTGCATCCCCATGTTCTCGCTCCCCTGGAGGTGGCATCATAGCCCGCTGCGCCCGCGTCCCGGACCGCCACCCCGCAGGGTTCGAGCACTTTGCGGCATCTAAGGTATCTTCATGGCCGTTGACTATCGACGGATGGCGACTTCGAGCGGGCCGGTCAAGGCACCCAAGCTCCCCGGACCGATCGAGACGCACCCGCCCCGCAGCCGCTCAAGCGGCCAGTCCTCGCGCATCATCCCCGGCGCGACGAGCCACAACCCGTCGCCCGGGGCGACCACCCACAGCGAGCGCACCACCGGCCGCCCGCGCGCGTCCCCGATGCCCTCGCCGTAACGCCACCACAACTCCCGGAGCGCCTCCCGCGGCGGACCGCCCGCCTCGAGCCGGTACTTCGCGTCCAGCACGTGCAGGTCGCGCGTGCCGTCCGCCCACGCCACGTCCACCACCAGGTCGGGCCGCCAAGGCCGCCCCGGGAACAGCTTCCGCAGCTCGCCCGAACCCGCGGCGAACGACGGCTCGTACCACAACACCACCCGCCGGCGCTCGTCCGACCACGACGCGTTCCGGAACGGCACGTCACCCAACGACGAGGTGCCGATGCCGAAGCACCAACTCGAACGCCTCGCGCCACGCGCCGGCGCGATCCGTCACCACGTGCACGAGCCACCTCACGACCCACTCCCCGGCGCCGGGGTAGGCCGTGGGGGCATCGAGCCACGCCGCCGCCCTCTCGACCAGCGCGGCTTGTTGGGGCTCGGGCGCGCTCGCCACGAGATCACCCACGACGCCGGCGTGTCCCGGGACCTGGGGGTGCGGCGTCGACTCCTGAACGATCAGCTCGTCAACGAGGCTGAGGAGTCGCTCCGGCATGCGCCCCCACAGGACGCGCCGCACCTCATGACACCACGGATCGACCTTCCCGGAGCGCACCACCGCGAGCGCCAGGTCCTCGGGGAGGACGGTGAAGACGCGCTCCCGGTCGTGGCGGGGTTTCCGGGGCTCCCACGCATCGAGCCATCGCTGCCAGACCTCCACCGACACCGCAGGCCACGCTTCTCGGACCTCGCCGAGCGCGTTGAGGACGCCCTCCGTCACCGAAGCGAGCGGCAGTGCGGCCCACAGCGCTGCGACCTCGTCACGCCGGTCCGGCTGCCGACCCGGATGTGACCAGGTCACCGGGGGCCGGCTGTTGGGGCCTTCGCTCCAGCGCTCCCAGCACCAGGCCAATACTCGGTCCATCGGAACGCCACGGCGATCGGCCGCAGCCTGGATCGGACCGAGCCCGCAGCGCAGCTCGAGGAGCTCACGAAGCACCGCGTCATCGACCGCGAGGTCTTCACCGGCCGCGAGCCCCACGACGGCAGCCGGCACCAGGAGGTCGAGGGGCCGGTGATGTCGCTGCAGGAGACCCCGATGCTGCAGGAGATGCTCCCCGAGTCGGAAGGCGGCCGCGACCAGGTCGGTATCACCGTCGTCCCCTTCCTCCCGGAAGCTCGTCGCAACGCGTTCGAGCGCGTCGAGCTGGGCCGTTGCGGTCGGCTCATCATCCGGCACCACCCAAGGGTTCAGGCTCGCCGGTACCTGCAGCTCCGAGTCTCGACCGAGCTCGCGCGTGAGCGCGAACGCGGCCAGGAACCACGCGCCGATGGAGGTCGGCCCGTGCCAGTGGTCGGCCTCGCGTACCCCGAGCAACGGAACCGGGGGCCAGTTGCGATACCGCTGAACGAGGAGGGCCCGCTGCGCGCCCCAGACGGCGCGGCGGACGGCCAGAGGCACCTTGCGACCCTGCGCCAGCGCCATCCCGGCCACCCTGAAGGCGCCGTCGATCGCTGCGCAGCCGCTCGGCGAGCCAGGATTTGCGGCTGCGCACTGCCGAATCCGGCCCCAGTTGCCGTTCGTCGCATCGTCCAGCAAGTGCTCGAGCGCGGCATCGCTGGTGCCGTCCTGGAGCAGGAGGGCGCCGATTCCGTCCGCACCGCTCTGGTAAAGCGTACCAAATGCCTCCCTTTCGACGAGTCCATCGACCCAGGTGGGAGAAAGCGTGTACCCACCGTCTACGTACTCCATGGCGCCGACCGCTTGGAGCGCGCGCACCAACGCTCGACCATCAGGCCGCAGCAACTCCTTGAGGCGGTCGGCCAGGTCGGGAGGGTTCGCATCCGCAAGCGCCTGGAAGTCTTCGCTCGAGGGCCGCCGGTCTCCCGATGGAACGAGGCTGGCCCACTCGTCCGCCGACAGCCGCTCGCCCAGTCCGCGGACCAGCCGCTCGCGCACCATGTCAGTCAGAAGCTGCGCGCCTCGGTTGCGGAGCACCTCCGAGCACCCCGCCACTCGCTGTGGGTCGGTGCGAGCGACGACGGCCTTCATCCATGCCGAAACCCAGCGCGGGCCGGCGTCGGGACCCTTCGCGTCCAGCCCGACCTGATCGATCACTCCTAGAAACTCGATCACGTCGCCCGGCGTACGGAATAGACCGCGTTCTAGCTTATTAATAAGCTGTTGGACCGCGAGAACGTCGAATCCGCCGCCGGGGGCTACGCGGGACGTCACCCAACGCAGGAGCTCCGGGAACCAAACCTCGAACGGCCGCGTCTCTTCGACCACCCATCCCGTGGAGCGCATTCGGTCCGGCACGCGATCGGAGGCTGATCTCTGACGGGGCGAGTCCAAGAAGGACAACCCAAACCGATCGTCGTCGTCCTCTTCGTCTACCGCGTCGACAGCATCAGTGGCGGAGCGGGCCGGGAGCGCCGGAGCTGCAACGCAGATCCGAAGTCCTTCGCGGTCGCGAAGGGAGTCCGGGTTCGCTCCGGCCGCGGACTCGAGCTCCAAGAACACGCGGCCGGCGTCCGGAAGGTCGACCAGGGCATCGGTCCACGTCCGGCTCACCTGGTGCGTCCAGCCCTTGTACTCGAGCCACCGACCGACCAGGGTCTTTCCGGCGCCGCGCGGCGCCACCCACCAAGTGCGGTCTGTGGCCGGTCCCCCCTTCCGGACGATGGCCGAAGGGACCCCAGGAAACGGGCCCTCTTCCGCGACGTCGACCCGTCGAAGGCTCGGGAACATCCGGAACTCGAAGAGCGTATCCACCGCCGCCGACTCGGTGTCCGGCGGGTGCTCGATCAACTCCTCGATCTCGTGCTCCTCCTTCCCCAGAGCGCTGGCGAGGGCTGGCATCCATGCCCTGCCCGCCCCCTTGAGCCAATAGTGGGGCTTCCCAGCATCGAGGTGCCGGAGGTTGTTCTCGAGCGTCTCGCGCTTGCGGCGATCCTGTCTGGGCCAGGCCGGATCCTCCTGCATCGCCTTCGCCAGCGCCGGAAGCGACTTCAAATCGCACTGACTCGCGAGGTCCACCAACCACCCCATCTCTCACCTCTACCCCACGACTATCCCGCACGGGCCGGACCACAACGCTAGTCCATCATGGACCCATCATGGCTTATCCATCATGGACACATCATGGACCATCGTGGACCATCGCAATCGGACGGGAGAGACTGGTTGTGGGAGGTGACCATGCAGGTCCCAGAAGACGCCCGCATCCTCATCATCGGCGGCGACGAGCGCACCGCCGTGCTCACCGACCTCGGGTCCGGCGTCCGCGCGTACCCCAGCCCCCGCTATGCGGGAACCGGGAGCCTCCGCCGCGCGCTGCAGGCCATCGTCAACGGCGGTGTGGACCTCGTCGTCCTGCTCGTTCGGTGGCTCGGGCACCCCGACTACCACGCGGTCGTCGACCGCTGCAGGTCCGCCGGTGTCCGCTATCTGGTGGTCGCCGGCGGCTACTCTGCCGCTCGGCGCGCGGTGGCGGAAGCCCTGGGGGCCATGTGACCCGGCCCGTGGTGCTGGCGCACCTCGACTGGCAGCGCCCCGGCGACCCGCGGACGGGGTTGGGTGTGGCCTCCATCGCCGCGCAGCTCGGCGTGTCCGACGTGCCTACCCTGCTCGTGTCGGACGCCGTCAACCGCGCCGACTTCGACGCCGAGGCCTGGGTGGACTGGGTCATCGACGCCACCGTCGACGCGGGACCCGAGGCGATCCTCGGCATCTCGGCCTACGTGTGGAGCGAGCCCGAGGTTCAACACCTCCTCCGCGAGGCCTGCAACCGCACGGCCGCCCTCATCGTCGTTGGGGGCCCGCAGGTCTCCTACGTCGGCCCCGGCCAGCTCGAGGCGCTCTACCCGGGCGCTCACGCGTTCGTGCGGGGCCAGGGAGAGCTCGCTCTCGCGGCGCTCGCGCTCGACGACGACTCCGCGGGCCTCGGCGTCCACTTCTCGGGCCAAGTGGACCTGGGCCGCCGCGCGGACGCCCCCCTCGACGGTCTTGCTTCACCCTACCTGGACCATGACCTGCCGCTCGGCGAGGCGGTGCGCTGGGAGACACAGCGCGGGTGCCCCTTCGCCTGCTCGTTCTGCCAGCACCGCGAGCCGGGCAGCCGACTCCGCAACCAACGTCTGGCGAAGGACCGGTTGCGCGCCGAGGCCGAAGCGTTCGCCGCCGCGGGCGTTCGGCGGGTCTCGGTCCTGGACCCGATCTTCCACGTCAACCGCGACCGGGCGACCGCGATCCTGCGCATGCTCAAGGAGGTTGGCCTGACCGCCCGACTGTCGCTCCAGTGCCGCTTCGAGCTGCTGACCCCGGACTTCCTCGACGCGCTGGCGGACCTCGACGTCGAGCTCGAGTTCGGGCTCCAGACCGCGGTCGAGGCCGAGTCGGCGGTGATCGGGCGCCGCAACCGGATGGAGCTCGTCGAGGCGGGGATCCGCGACCTCCACCAGCGAGAGATCCCGTTCTTGGTGTCGCTCATCTACGGTCTGCCGCTCCAGACGCTCGACAGCTTCCGCCACTCCGTCGGGTGGTGCCTCGACCGGGGCGTCACGACCGTGCGGGCGTGGCCGCTCATGCTCCTGCGGGGCACGCCGCTCCACGCGGAGCGGTCGCGCTGGGGCTACGTCGAGTCCTCCGGCGACCGGATCCCCGTGGTGGTCGCGAGCGACTCGTTCTCGCGGGACGACCACGCCGCGATGGCGCGCATCGCCGCCGAGCTCGACACCACCACGACGCGAGGCGGGGCATGAACCGCCCGCTGTTCGTCACGGTCGACGCGCTGGACGGCGTCGGGAAGACGACCCTGGTCAGCCGCCTCGCCGTCCACCTCGGCGGGGTTGCGTTGGACACGCCGGGTCCCTCGCTGCGCGCGCTACGCCAAGGCGTCCTCGATGGCCTCGGACCCGACCAGCTCGCCCGGTGTGTGTTCTACCTGTCCACGGTCATCGCCGAGGGCCACAAGGCACGGTCCCACGTGGCGAGCGGCACCTCGGTGGTGATGGACCGCTACTGGCCCTCCACCGCCGCCTACGCGCGGGCCCGCGGCGTCGCAGAGGACCTTCACCGACTCGCCGACCTCGTCCCGCGCCCCGATGTGTCGGTGATGCTCACGCTCGACGAGGACGAGCGCGTCCGGCGGCTGGTCGGGCGCGGCGACGTCACCGCGGCGGATCGGGAGACGTTGGACCCGATCTTCCGGGACCGCGTCCTGCGGGACCTCCGGGCGATGACCGAGGTCGTGGTGGATGTCACCGGTGCGACCCCGGATGAGGCGGCGGTCCGCGTCAGCGACGCCATCGACCTGTACGTGGGTCGCCTCGGCGGTCCGATTCAGGGTTCGGCTGCTGCGGAAACCGTGTGGAGGGGGAGGAATCAGCGGCGTGGTAGTCCGTCCTGGCTCGTCGGGACGAACCCGTACCGTTCGTAGAAGGAGAGGGCAGGGTCGTTTCGGGTGACATCCGGCCTGGGAGCAACGACATCAGCACCGCGCCTGAAGGACGCTTCGAGTGACCAAGATCGGACAAGATCGCCTGGGCGGCGCAAGTCGGTCAGCTTCTGTCCGTGTTCGGTGTCATGAGCACGAACGGAGTCGCAAGAGGCATGCGCCACCACTACATCCCCGCGGGACTGGTGAAGGAGTGGGCGACGCCCCGCGCGGCGGAGCTCGTTCCGGAGGCCGCCCGCGATCGGGTGCGGCGACACGACCAGAGCCGACTGGCCCTGGACGACAGGGGCCGCGACTGGCCCATCTGCGTCCTCTCCAAGAAGGAGGGGCGGCTCGTGCGCTCCACGCCGGACGAGACCTTCTGCGTGGAGGACTTCTACCGGTTCCCGAAGTTCGAGGACCCGCGCCATCAGGCCGCCGCGTGGCTCACGCTCGCCTCGGAGGAGGAGAAGCAGGGGCTCGTCGTCGAGGGTCGGGGCGCCATGTGGGCCCTTGCAGCACGCTACGAGACCGGCGACGTCCAACGCGCGGAGAAGTCCCTCGCGCGCCATCTCGATGGACCCACGCTGAAGGTCCTTCGGTCACTCCGCGGAGGTGCCGACCCCTCGACTCGGGAGCGCCACCTGATCGAGCAGTTCGTCGCCATGTCCTGGTTCCGTGGTCTGTCGTGGTACAGGTCGCAGTCCTCCACGTTCGTAGCGCGATCACTGGCAGCGACCCGGGCCGACTTCCTTGCGCCGATGTCCGAGCTCGTGGGTCTGGACCACGCCGAAGAGGTGGCGGCGGCCTTCGACCATGTGCTGGAGGAGGTGATGTACCCGTTGATGCTGCTGGGCCAGACGCGACGAAAGCGCAATCCGCTGCGTCCGGCGCACCCCAAGCTCCTCCTCCTGGAGGCCACAGCTCCCGCTGCGTTCGTCCTCGGCCACAACCCGGCGCGCGCCTGGCGCGCCGATCGCACCGACCCCCGCCGGATGGCGGCGGATCCGCGACCGGGACTTCAGGAGGAGCGAGCGGCCATCACGTTCCCGATCTCGCGTCGGCACTGCCTCCTCCTCCGGAACGAGCCGGGCGCACCCACCTTCCGGCGTGTCGTCATCGACGAGGAGCGAGTCCGAATCATCAACACGGCCCAGCTCGTGTTCGCGGTCGAGTCGGTCGTTCTCCCGTCCCCACACGGACTGGTTCGTGACTGGGCTGGAGGTGAACTCGGTCGGTCCCTGGACCGAGCCGCTCGACGAGGAGCACCCACCCGACGACGTGCCACTGACGGTGGGCTGAGCTTCCTCCTGGGCCCATCGAGACATGCCAGGCGCCCAGCCCTTCATAGCGCGGAGTCGGGCGTCCAGCCGCTGAACAGCCACCCCAGCTCGCGCGCCGCCTGCGTCGCCGATCGCTTCGGCGCGCGCCGCATCCGCGCCCGCAGCACCGCCTCCAGGTCCGCCACCGGTTCGGTCGTCGGTGCCCGCGAGGTCCTCGTACCCCGGAGGCGGGCCCTCATCGGGCTCACCCTCGGGCTGCACGCCGAAGAGCTCCCACGCCCGGTGCCGCAGCGCGCGGCGCACCACCGGGTCCGTGTCCGTCGTCTTCGCCAGGAACGCCGGCGTGGCGCACAGGTTCCACAACGCCGTGTACGCGTCGACGCTGTCGCTCCGGGCCCACACGTGGCAGAACTGTACGTCCCGCCCCTTCCGCCGCTCGGCCGCCCACAGGAACGCGTCCGTCGGGGGCCCGTTGTCGTCGGCCCACACCCGGCGACCGTCGAGAAGGACGACCACCCGTCGCCGGGCGGTGTTGAGGGGGGCGCGGACCACGGGGAACACGGCCTGGCCGCGTGTCTGGGCCACGGTCTCCGGGTGCAGGAACCCGGTGTGCGCCGCGACCGCGGCCACGACGCTCGGGTAGCCGGCCCGCGCCAGGACCTGCTCCAGCGCGTGGTACCCGTCGAGCACGCGCTCAGTGGACCCCCTCCCCGCGCTCGCTTGCAGCACGCCGGTGCCCACGCCGCTCACCGCCTTCGTCGTCCCGCACCCGGCGCACACCGCCTCCGCCCGCGACAGGACCCCGGACGCCGCGAGCGCTCGGCCGAGCTGGTTCGCGCGCTGGCGGCTCGCGAACGCCAGCGCCTCCGCGGCGCAGTCGTCGCACCGGCCGGGGTGCTGCTCGACCCACGCCACGAGCTGCTCCCGCTGTCCCACGTCGCCTCCGCTCGCCGGAACCCATCCTCGTCGCGGTGGAACCGTTCCGCAAGCGGAGGAACCGAAGCCCGGCCCCGTGGAACCGAACGGCCCGATTCTGGGTGATTCCCGAACGCATCCGGGACGCGCCGCGGCCGTTCCGCGAAGGTTCCATCGGCATCAAGAAACCAGCCCGTGAAGCACATTCTAGACAACAGGAACCTCCGACTTGACACGCGCCCTCGCTGGCACCCTTGTTGCACTCGGGGTGCGAGCCGGGCCCGAGCCCGATCACCTCGCCCAGAACGGAGCTCTCCCATGGTCAACGTCGTCACCTACTGCCGCGTCTCCTCCGAGGAGCAGGCCCAGAAGGACATCTCCATCCCCGCGCAGCGCAAGCTCCTGAACCGGTGGGTCGAGGAGCGCCCCGACCACCGCGTCGTCGCCGAGTTCGTCGACGAGGGCCAGTCCGCCTACGCCCCCGCCGACAAGCGCCCAGGCTTCATCGCCATGGTCAGCCACTGCCGGAAGCACCGCATCGACGCCATCCTCGTCCACAAGCTCGACCGGTTCAGCCGGAACCGGGAGGAGTCCATCCTCTTCAAGAGCCTGCTCCGCAAGCACGGCGTCGCCATCCGCTCGATCACCGAGAACTTCGACCCCGAGACGCCCCAGGGCTTCCTGTACGAGGGGATGATCGAGGTCATCAACCAGTTCTACTCGATGAACCTCGCGACCGAGACCATCAAGGGCATGCGCGAGAACGCCGAGCGCGGGCACGTCAACGGCGGGCGCATCCCGTTCGGCTACCGCGTCGAGAAGGTCACCGACAAGAACGGCCGCGAGCACGGCGTCCTCGCGTTCTCGAACGAGCAGGACGTGGCCGTGGTCCGCGAGATCTTCGACCTCGCCACCACCGGAGGCATGGGCTGCAAGGCCATCGCCAACGCGCTGAACGCGCGCGGTGCCGCCGCTCCCCGCGGCCGCCACTGGTCCGGCGCGACCATCGACCACATCCTCAACAACCGCGTCTACGTCGGCGACTCCGTGTGGTTCAAGAGCCGCAAGCAGGGCCGCTCCGGGCGGCAGCGCACCGCGCAGGACGAGCGCATCGTCGTCCCCGACGCGCACCCCGCCATCATCGACCAGGAGACCTTCGACCGCCGGAAGGCCCTCGCCGCCGAGCGCCGGTTCGACGTACACACCTCGCCCGGGCACAAGGTGCACTACCTGCTGTCGCGCCTCATCGTGTGCGACGTGTGCGGCAACCACTTCGGCGGCCGCCGCCTGCTCCAGAAGGAGAAGGACGGCTCCACGACGGAGCGCTTCGCCTACTACTGCGGGGGCTACCTGAACAAGGGCACGTCCGTGTGCGCGTCGTTGCCCATCCCGAAGCACTGGCTCGAGGGCGTGGTGCTCAAGCTCCTCCGGGCCCGGTTGTGCGAGCCCGAGGCGCTCGCCGAGCTCGAAGAGAAGGTCCGCAAGCGGATCGACGGCATCCGGCGGGAGTACGGCTCGGACTCGCGCGTCCTCGACCAGAAGCTCGCCGACCTCGAGCGCCGCATCCAGAACTACTACGCGGCGATCGGCGACGGCCTCGACCCCGCGGTCTGCCGCGCGAAGATCGCGGAGCTCACCGCGAAGAAGGAGGAGCTCGAGCGGGAGGTCGCGCTCGTGCAGCGGGAGGACTTCCTGCGGAAGGCGCTGGAGCGGAACCTGGCGGAGGTGCGGCGGTTCTCGGCGGTTTTCGAGGACCAGTTCGAGTCGCTGCCGTTCGAGCGGAAGCGGCAGGTGGTGCTGCACTTCGTGGAGAAGATCGAAGTGGTGGAGCGCCGGCTGATTCGGATTACGTTCCAGGTGCCCTTCGACAACACCGGGCTCAAGCACCTCGTCGACGACATCGTGACCCCGGGAGCCGACACCGCCGAAACGGAAACGGTCAAGATGCCGACCATTCCTGACGGTAGTGACTCGCGGAAAGGCGGCGTTCGGGGAGCCATTTCCTTCCTGACCGACACTAGAACCCAGCGCTCGACAGCGGAAGTCTTGAGCACCTGGGTCGTGTCGCTGGAACTGCCTTCGGGGCCGGGTCTGCGAAAGGCCCGGCCCTCCACCCTGGCCCTCCGACGCGCGCGTCGTGGGGTCGCGGTGCGTGTGGCTCCGGGCACCGAGAACCCGGTGGTGCGGTTCGGTCGGCGGGCGCTGGTGCTCGATGCGGAATCGCGCCACGGGAAGTTCCGCCTGCCGGGCGGGTCGCCGCGAATCGCGCCACGCGAAACGGAATCGGGCCACGGAATCGCGCCACGCCGGGTGGACCCGTGGGCGGAGCGGCTGAAGCGCACCCTGGCCTCGCTGGACCGGGCGCGGCGGCTCCGGGCGTGGATCGACGCGGAGGCGGGGCGCAAGGCGTCGGACGCGGCGCGGCACGAGGGGGTGACCCGGGCGCGGGTGTGCCAGCTGCTGTCGCTGCTGAAGCTGGTGCCGGAGATCCGGGCGGACCTGGAGCGGCCGGGCCGGACGGGGAAGGTGCTGGGCGAGCTGGAGCTGCGGCAGCTGGCGGCGATGGAGCGCTCGGTCCAGAACGTGCGCTACCGGGCGATGCTGGGGCTGGACGAACCGGTGGACGAGCGCGCGGACCGGCGGGCGGCGAAGACGAAGGCGCGGAACCGGGGGCTGGCGTGCCACCTGGCGCGGGCGCGGGAGCTGCAGGCGCTGATCGACACGGGGCGGTTCGGCTCGATCGCGGACCTGGCGCGGTACGCGGGGATGTCGGGGGCGCGGGCGACGCAGCTGCTCAACCTGCTGGAGCTGCACCCGGACATCGTGGCGTGGATCGACCGCGGCGAAGCGGTGGGGGTGTCGGAGCCGGCGATCCGGAAGCTGGCGTGCGTCGCGGACAAGGAGAACCAGCGCAGGGCGTGGGTCACGCGGCGTGAACTCGAGGTGGGGCGCTGTTCGCCGGCTTCGTCGCCGACGCCGAACCGCCCGGACGTCAGGTGCCCTGGACGAGGAGTTCGAGACACCCGAGCGCGGACGCGGCGCTCGCCACCAACAGACCCGCCGCCGCGACCCTCCACCCACGGCGGGCCGTCACTGCGCGCGACGACAGGACCACCCCGAGGCTCGCTACCCCGCAGGCCACGCCACACGCGACCGCCCATCCGGGGGAGGCAGACTGGCCGAGGCAGGTGGTGGCCAGCCCCAGGG
>JBEBJC010001139.1:0-2731 GCA_040080105.1 Myxococcota bacterium | reverse complement strand
GGCCACGTACGCGTCCGGGGTGATCACGCCGTTCAGCAGCTGCACCAGATCGGCGACCTGGTGCGACACCCGGTCGAGCACGACCTCGTACAGGAACGCGTTGCCGGCTACGATCTCGCCTGCCCCGAGCGCCAGCTCCCCGTCGGCCAGCGCCACCGTCTCGCCGATCGGGTCGGCCGCCGACGGGCCGTACCCGTACGGGCTCACCAGGTTCGGCTGCGGCACGACCTCGGCGAGGTGATACCGGAGGTCGCCGACCCGCACCGGATCGGGCACCCCGTCCGGGCGTCCGGACGGCCCGGTGTGGTCGGTCGAGCACACCTCCGGGTCGCCGGGCAGCGACGGGTTGTTCGGGCACCACACGAACACCGCGAGGTCCGGGTCGATCGCGTCCTTGCAGTCCTTGACCTTGCCGCCGCCGTCGATGCACTCCCAGTACCGCAGGCCGTTGACCGTGTCGGCGAGCGGGCGGTTCCACTCGGCCGCGACCTCCTCCATCGTGGCGCGCAGGTCGTCCGGGAAGTTCGGGCCCGCGTGGTACACGATCGGCCGCACCCGCCGGTCGCGGTACGGCAACTCGTTCACCCTGGGGGAGTCGGCGACCGAGAACGTCTCACACGGGCCGACCTGTTCACCCGCCGTGCACGACATCCGGCCGGCGGCGTCGGTCTGCACCGACGACTGCCACAGCGGGTGGCGGTTCGCGTACCGCAGGTGGTTCGGCTCGATCACGCCGTACCCCTCGGTCCACGCGAGCCGCTCGGTCGAGAAGTACCCGAACGTCTCCATGTGCTGGTCGTCGTACGCGAGGCCCACGTACGGCGCGCGGTCGCCCAGGCGCACGAACGAGTTGGACACGCCGATCTCGACCGGGCCGCACTCGTACTCGGCGTCGCCGTAGAAGAAGCACACCGGTACGTCGCCGTAGCCGGGCAGCGTGCGGGTGTCGGGCTCGACCCACGCGCGCTGGGTCACGAGCAAGCTGTCGAGGGTCCCGTCGCCGTTCGAGTCGTCGAACTGCGGGGCGCCGCCGTCCCGATCGTCGGTGGTCGACCAGTCGAGCAGCGTGAGCGGCACGCCGGCGAACGCCAGCGGGACCTCGGCGAGGTTCGCCGACCAGTCCACCCGAACGTACTGACGCTCGTACCAGGGCTTCTCCCGGTTCTCCTCCACCACGTTCGACTCTTCGCCGGTGGTCCGGTCGTACCCGCGGCGGATGTCGAACTGGTCGACGATCGCGAACGCGACCAGCGGCGCGGTGTCGCCGGCCCCGTCCGCGCTCACGTGGGGGTACGACCGATACCCGAGCAACAGCTCCTCTTGGATCTCCCAGTGCAGGCGCTCGAGCTCGTCCTGGGCGCCGGTGAAGGTGGCGGCGGTGCCGTACGGCACGTCCTCGACCGTGCGCCGCCAGTACCACTCCCCGGTGAGGGCCGACTTGTCGACCGCGCCCGGTTGGACGGTGACGATCGTGCCGGGGGTGCAAGCGGCCAGCGTGGCGAGCAACATCGGGGGCTCCTACAGCGAGGTCTCGCGGGTGGTGGCGGCGCCCGGTCGGGCGGTGACGCCGAGCGACCAGGTGGTGGTGGCGGGCAGCGCGCGGAACGCCCCGCCCGGATCGGCCAGGGTGGTGGGCCAGCTGTCGCCGACCGAGGCGAGCACCTCGACTGACGGGGTGGCGGAGAACCCGAGGTCGACCTGCCACGGCGCGGACGTGCGCACCGGGCGGTTCGAGGCCGGGAGCTCCACCGGGCCGGTCAAGATGTCGACCACGACCGCCGGGTCGCGGGGGTACCGCTCGAACCGCAGCCCCACCACCACCGACGACCGCAGCCCGGCGGGCGCCCCCGGGATCACCTGGTGCGGCTGGTCCCACCGCACCGACCCGGCGCCGGTCCACCGCGGGTTCGACCCGCCGTACCAGCCGGTCCACGGGGTCGGCTCCGCCGCGCCGGTGAGGGTGTCGACGGTGGCCGGGTCGCGCAGCGGCGGGGCGCACCGGCCGATCGGGGCCGCGTCGTTCAGGTACAGCGGGCGGCGCGCGGCCGACGACACCCGCACGGTCGAGCCGGCGGCGGGCACGTCGAACCGAACGCCGAGCCCGGGCGCGCCGAGCATCGGGTTGCACCACAAGGCGTCGCGCGACGCGGGCGCGACCCACTCGGCCCGCAGCACGACGCCGCCGCCGCCGTCGGCGGGGACCCAGTGGTCGAGCCGCAGCAGGAGGTCGGACGAGCCGAGGAGCTCCGACCCGAGCCAGCCGGGCCCGCCGTCGACCCGGCAGGTGTCACACAGGGCCTGGTCGCGCCACACCGACCCGCTCGCGCTGAGGGTGTCGACCGGGGACAGCTGGGCGAGCCCGACCGCGGACACACCGAACCGCAGGGCAGGGGAGGAGGCGGCCGGGTACTCCGCCTCCCCGGTCAACGTGGGGACGGCGCCGGCCGGCGCGACCGACGACGGCGTGACACTCACGCCGAACCCGACCTCGGCCGCTGTGTCGGTGAGCCAGCCCATGACCCCTCCACCACGGGAGAAGCAAATTCGGTGCCGGGCGGAGGATCGGCTCCCTCCGGGGCTACGGGCCGGGGCCCGTGTGGGAGAGCCCAGCTCGACTGTGCGAAGTCGACCGTTCCGAGGGGTGGGGTGAGGGGCCCGATCCCCCTCTCCCCCGCCCCTCCGCACCTCCACATCGGAGGAGAGGCCCGGGGGAAGGGGCCCGATCCCCCTC
>JBEBJC010001138.1:0-2732 GCA_040080105.1 Myxococcota bacterium | reverse complement strand
GCGGCGCCGACGGCGGATCTGGAGCCGGATCGGCGCGCCCTGGAACCCGACCTCCTCGCGCAGCCGGTTGGTGAGGTACCGCTTGTACGCCGGCCCCACCCCGTCGGGGGTGTTCGAGAACACCGCGAACGTCGGCGGGCGCACCCGGGTCTGGGTGGCGTAGTACAGCCGCACCGGGTGGTGGTGCCGCTGCGGCGGGGTGTAAGCGTTGACCGCCGCCTCCAGGAACCGGTTCAGCCGCGCGGTCTCGATCCGCCGGTCGAACTCGGTGTACACGGTCTCGATCGTCGGCAGCACCCGGTGCAGGCCCTTGCCGGTCTTCGCCGACAGGAACAGGTGCGGGGCGAAGTTCACGTGGGGCAGCTTGGTCCGGATCTGGTCCTCGATGTCGGCCGCCTCGATCCCGCCCTCGCCGTCGGCGCGGCCGCGCGAAAGGTCCCACTTGTTCACCAGGATCAGCAGCGCCCGGCCGCGCTCGACCACCAGCTGGGCGAGCTTCGCGTCCTGGTCGGTGACCCCCTCGGTGGCGTCGATCATCAACATCGACACGTGGCACCGCTCGATCGACCGGATCGCGCGCAGCGACACCCACCGCTCGAGCTCGTCCTCGATCCGGGCCTTCTTCCGCACCCCGGCCGTGTCCACGAACAGGAACTCGCGGCCGTCGACGGTGAGGCGGGAGTCGATCGGGTCCATCGTGGTGCCCGGCGCGTCGTCGACCACGTGCCGGTCTTCCCCGAGCAGCGCGTTCACCAGGGTCGACTTGCCGATGTTCGGCCGGCCGACCACCGCGACCCGCACCGGGCCGTTCTCGTCGTCCTCGTCGATCGCGACCCCGATCTCGTCGCCCTCGGCGACCGGGGGCAGCGCGTCGACGATCGCCTGCTGCAGCTCGAACATCCCGCGGCCGTGGGCGGCGCTCACCATCTGCAGCTGCTCGAACCCGAGGGTCCAGAACTCCGCCGCGTTGATCTCGTGGGTCGGGCCGTCGATCTTGTTGACGGTCAGCACCACCGGCTTGCCCGACCGCCGCATCAGGTCGGCCACCTCGGAGTCGGACGGGTTCATCCCCACCTGGCCGTCGACCACGAACACGATCACGTCGGCCTCGTCGACCGCGACCATCGACTGCCGACGCATCGACGACGACAGGTCGGTCGGCGAGTCGGGCTCGATCCCCCCGGTGTCCACCAGCAGCACCCGCCGGTCGAGCACCGTGGCCTCCTCGTACAGCCGATCCCGGGTGACGCCCGGCCGGTCGTGCACCATCGCCTTCTGAAAGCCGATCATGCGGTTGAACAACGTGCTCTTGCCGACGTTGGGCCGACCGACGACGGCGACCACGGGCAGCGACATCCGACACCCCGAAACGACGGCAGTATCGCGCCGGCGCGCGGCGCGCCCTCGCGGGATACCTGGAGAGGTGCGGAGGCGGCGGGTGCGGGTGGTGGTGGCGATGAGCGGCGGCGTGGATTCGGCGGTCAGCGCCGGGTTGCTCGCGGAGCAGGGTCACGAGGTGATCGGCGTGCACATGCGCCTGCACGATCGCGGAGCCACCAACGCCCCCGGCCACTGCTGCGGCGTCGACGACGCGCTCGACGCCCGCCGGGTCGCCGATCAGCTGGGCTTCCCGTTTTACGTGTTCGACCTGCGCGAGGCGTTCGGCACCGCGGTGATGGCCGACTTCGCCGAGGCGTACCTCGCCGGGCGCACCCCGAACCCGTGTGTGCAGTGCAACGGGGTGCTGAAGTTCCGGGTGTTGCTCGCACGGGCGCTCGAACTCGGCGCCGAGGCCCTCGCGACCGGCCACTACGCGCGCAACGTCGACGGCGAGCTCCGGATCGCGGCCGACTCGGACAAGGACCAGACGTACTTCCTGTTCCCGGTCACCCCGGCGGCGCTGGCGCGGACCGTGTTCCCCCTGGGCGGGCTCACCAAGGGCGAGGTCCGCGCCCACGCGGAGCGGCTCGGCCTGCCGGTCGCGTCGAAGCCGGAGTCCCAGGAGGTGTGTTTCCTCCCGACCGACGACCACACCGCGTTCGTCGCCGAGCACGCGACCACCGATCCGAGCGGCGAGATCGTGGACGAGGCGGGCGCCGTGCTCGGCCGCCACGACGCGTACTTCCGGTTCACCGTGGGCCAGCGCCGGGGGCTGAACGTGGCGCTCGGGGAGCCGGCGTACGTGTTGCGGGTCGAGCCCGCGACCCGGCGGGTGGTGGTCACCACCGACCCGGCGCGGCTCGGAGCGATGGGTTTGCGCGCGAGCCGGGGGGTGTGGCACGCCCGGCCCGAACCCGGCGAGTCGGTGGGGGTCCGGGTCCGCCACCGGGGCCGGATCAACCCCGCGACGGTCGACATCGCCGACGACGGCTCGTTCACCGCGCGGTTCGACGAGCCGGTGCGCGCGGTCGCCCCCGGGCAGGCCGCGGTCGTGTACCGGGGCGAGCGGGTGCTCGGCGGCGGCTGGATCGGGGGGGCCACGTGATCCTCGACCACGCGTTCCGCGATCGCGGGCTGCTCGAGGCCGCGCTGACCCACGCCTCGTTCGCGAACGAGAACGGCGGCCAGAACCAGGAGCGGCTCGAGTTCCTCGGCGACGCGGTGCTCCAGCTCGCCGCGACCGCGTGGCTCACCGAGCGGTTCCCGTCGGCGCCCGAGGGAGACCTGTCGCGCCTGCGCCAGCTGGTGGTGAACACCCAGACGCTGGCCGAGGTCGCGGCTCAGGTGGGGGT
>JBEBJC010000154.1:0-12470 GCA_040080105.1 Myxococcota bacterium | reverse complement strand
GGGCAGGGGCGAGGTCCGACCGGGGGACGAAGTATCGAGGCAGCACGATCGGACTCTACTCGGAACCGGACCGGAGTCGGTCGAGTCGCTGCGACAACGAGGTCGCGACCCGCTCCGCCGCGAGCGCGTCGGGCGCTGCGGCGAGCTGCCCGTACGCGTACTCGAGCTCCAGCACCTCCTCGGGCGGCGACGTGCCTCGGAGCGCCGGCTCCAACCGGAGCTCGAACTGGCGATATGCTTGGGCCACCGCCGCGCCCGCCTGTGGATCGCCGCTCCGGATCAGCTCCACTGCCCGGTCGAGCTCGAGCTCCGCCGCGTCGATCCGGGTCGACAGGGGCTCCTCGTCCTCGGGGGCACGCGCCTCACACGCGAGCCAGGCCGCCCAGAGGATCACGAGCCCGTCTGCGTCTGCTCGGGGGCTGCCGCGACCGCCGGCACGTCGAACCACCGCTGGTGGATCAGGTACAAGGCGACCCCGACCACCAGTGCCGCGTCGGCCACGTTGAAGCTCGGCCACTCGTTCGTGCCCACCGCCCCCACCAGCCAGCCACGGACCGGCTCGAAGTCGGCGTACACCTTCAGGAAGTCGGTCACCGTCTGTTTCGCCACCCGGTCGATCGCGTTGCCGACCGCGCCCGACAGGATCAGGCCGAGGGTGGCGCCGAGGAACGCGTCGGCCGCGCGGGACTTCCGCAGCAGGTCGACGATGAACGCGCCGGCGATCACGGTGAACCCGAGGAACAGGTAGTGGCGGTACTCCCACTCGCGGAACATCCCGAACGCGGCGCCCGGGTTCTGGCGGTGCACGAGCGAGAACAGGCCCGGGATCACCTGGATCTCGTCGACCCCCTCGACCAGCGCACCGGCGACCCACAGCTTCGTGGCCTGGTCGAGCGCGAGGCCCACGAGCAGCGTGACGGCAAAGGCGACGTTTCGTGCGTTCACGGGACCCCTCGGAAGAACCCGATGTAGCGCTGGTGCGTGCGCAGGGCAAGGGACAGGGTATGTGGCGCCGATGCACCCGATCTTGTTCCACCTCGGGAGCTTCCCGATCCACAGCTACGGCGCGCTGGGGGCGCTCGCGTTCGTGGTGGGGGCGGCGATGTGCCTGTGGCGGGCCCGCCAGCTCGGGCTCGACGTGAACAAGTTCGCCGACCTGATCTTCTGGATGGCGATGTCGTCGCTGGTGGGCGCCCGGCTCACGTTCGTCGCGCAGAACCCGGGCACGGTCACCTCGCTGATGGACCTGCTCGACCTGCGCGGCGGCGGGCTCGTGTTCTACGGGTCGTTCGCGGTGGGGATCCCGGTCGGGTTCACCCTGATGTCGAAGTACGACCTGCCCCGGTTCGCGAGCTGGGACATCTTCGGCACCGCGTTCCCGCTGTCCCACGCGGTGAGCCGCCTCGGGTGCTACGCGTCGGGGTGCTGCTACGGGAGCCCGACAGAATCCACGTTTGCCGTCACCTATCCTCCGGACAGCCCGATCGCCCCTCCCGGGATCGGCGTCCACCCGGTCCAGCTGTACGAGGCGGCGGCGCTGGTCGGGATCGCGGTGGTCACCAACGCGCTGTTCTCCCGCCGCGCGTACGACGGCCAGGTGTTCCTGGTGTACATGGTGTTGTACGCGATCACCCGCACCGTCACCGAGCTGTGGCGCGGCGACCCGGACCGCGGGCTGTTCCTGCCCGAGCTGTTCGGCGACGCGGTGAGCTTCTCCCAGGGGGTGTCGGGGCTGTTCGCGGTGGTCGGGATCGGCGTGTTCCTGTGGGCGGCGCGCAGGGCGGCGGCGAACCGGGCGCTCGGGGCGCAGATCCACGGTCCGACGTAGCTACCGGAGCAGGGTCCAGGTCCAGGTCGCCCCGTCCGCGAACGGAGACGCGGTCTCGAGCTGCATCTCGGACGCCCCGTACGACACCACCTCGAGCGACAACACGAGGTTGTCGACGGTGTAGCCGAACACGATCGGCTCGTCCGGATCGAAGTCGTCGGGGTCGTACGCCGGGTGGTGCACCTCGGTGGTCGCGCGCGGCACCAGGTCGAACGCGGCCGGGTCGTAGTCGTACCGCAGCACCATCGAGAACGTGCCGTACGCCTCGTCTTCCCACAGCAGGAACCCCGCGTCGCGGCGCTCGAGCGCCTCGCCGTCGCGCTCGACCTGCCACCGGTCGAGGTCCCACCACCCGACGATCGTGGGGCCACACCCGCCGAGCACGAGCGGCAACCACCGCATCAGAACGCCCCCTGGTACTGGAACCGGCCGGCCACCGCGTCGACGGCGAACGGGTACAGCGCGGTCTGCTCGGGGTCGTTGAACTGCAGCCCCACCACCATCCGCGCCGCGCCGCGATCGACCGGCGGGGTCCACGCGTACTCGGCGCGCAGGTGGAGCTTCCGGCCGCCCTGCACCCCGTAGTAGTACTGGGGCGGCAGCTCGACGAACCCGGCCTCCAGGTACCAGTGCTGGCGGGCGTCGGCCGGCAGCCCGTCCTCCACCTCGTAGAACGCCGCGTCGTGCAGCGCGATCGACGCCTCGTGCAGCCCCACCACCGGCCGCACCGACGCCGCGGCGCGCAGGTCGAGCCGGCCCGCGATGCCCTCCTGCTCTAGGTGCCCGGTGGTGAGGTCCACGTCGTCGGAGCCGTCGCCGCGTTCGGTCAGCGGCAGCACCCGCGCGAACAGCGACGGCGCGCCCACCTTGTCGCGCACCCGATCGGGCAGGCGGACCCGCTCGGCGCCGCCGCGGAACTGCCCGACCGCGCGGAACCCGTCGCGCAGGACCACCGAGCCGAACAGCCCGAGCCAGTGGTCGTTCGCCGACGCGTACCACCCGCGCGACTGGGTGTACCCGGCGCGCAGGTCGGCGACCTCGGCGTCGACGATCACGCCCGCCACGAAGTCCTGCGCGTACGCCGAAGCGCCGGCCTGGGTCTGCCACGCGCCGAGCGGGGCGAACGCGAGCAACATCGGCGCGACCGCGAGGCTGCCGAACGTCTGGTAACCGCGGATGTACGCGAGCTCCGCCGGGTACCCGAACGTCACCGACGCGCCATAGAACGCGCCGACCCGGCCGTACCGGAACGCGCCGCCGCCGTTGTAGGCGTACAGGTCGACCGGGCGGGTGCCGAGCAGGTACTCGGCCGGGCAGTCGCCGTAGGTCGCGTCCTCCTGCCACACCGGGACCCGGGTGGCGCCGAGCACGAAGTTCGCGTCGAACACGCCGACGCCCACGGTGTCGGCGCCCGACCGATCCATCGCGATCCGCCGGAGCGCGTACCGCTCCACGAAGCTCGACGCCGACCAGGTCGCCGCGTTCGTGCGGAGCGCGGACAGGGCGTTGGCGAACCCCGCGGTGCCCACGATCGGGAACGCGTCGTCGACCGAGCACTGGTTCTTCGGCGCCGCGAGCGGGCTGCCGGCGAACGCCGCGGTGACCCAGATCATCGCCCCTCCACCGGGTCGGTGACCCGCGCACACGCCGCCGAGCAGGTGAGCCACTGGTCGAGGTCGTCGCCGTACAGCTCGACCTGCTCGCACGGGAGCTGGCGGATCGCGAACGCGCAGTGGAACGCGTCGGGGGGATCCCACTGCAGCAGGCCCGTCTCCCCCTCGAGGTGCGCCCCCACCGGGCCTTCCACCAGGTGCCAGGGCGGGATCGGCACACAGGTGAACGCCTCGCGGAACGCGAGGTACCGGGCGTTCGCGAGGGCCTCGTCGCCGGTGCACTCGAACGTCCGGGACGAGATCGCGTACCCGGCCTCGACACACGGCTGCTCGGGGGGGAGCGCCTCGAGTGACGGGCAGCCGGCCAGAGCGAGCGCCGCGAACCGCACCGTCACGGGACCTCCCACACGACCGCCGCGGCGTCGATCGTGCGCACGCCGACCTCCGCGCCGTCGAACGACCGGACCACGAACACGTGGCCGGTCCAGGTGTACTGGCCGAAGTCGACCCCCGGCAGCGCCGTGCCGAGCAGGTGCTCCGCACACGCGCCGTCTCGCCACCACACGTCGAGCGGCGCGGCCCCGACGTTGCGCACGGTCAGGGTGGCCGCGGCCCCCCCGTCGGTGCTGCACTCGCTCGGCGGCGGCGCGGTGTCGTCGACCGGGCCGGTGTCCCCGGTCGGAGGTGCGGCCGCGGTGTCGCCGGTCGAGCCGACCCGCACCGGCGGCGGCTCGTTCGGGAAGTACACCGGGGCGCCACACCCGGCGACCGCGCTCCACACCACCACCCACTTCATGGGGCGAGCATGCCGGATCTGCCCGTCGGGCGCGGTTACGCGGCGGCTACACCGAACCCCTCGGAGGGGAGCTCGATCCGCACGCCGTCGCCGACCATGAACGAGAGCAGCGGGTGCGCCCGCTCCCGCCACCCGCGCAGCGCGTCCTCGACCGCCAGCGCGAGCACCTTGTGCGGCAAGCCCCCGGCGTGCGCCATCGGGATCCACTCGGGGAACACCGGCGAGAACAGCAGCCGCTCGTACTGCGCGTGCACCGGGTCGCGGCCCGCGACCACCATCACCTCCACCCCCCGGTGCAGGCACGTCGTCCAGAACGCCGTTCTACTCGACGGCCTCGGCTCCGCGGCCTCCACTCCGAACGATAGCCCAGCTCCGCTGGGCTGAGTCGTCGCTCCGGCCGCTCCACCGAAGGCCTTCGTCAGCGCGAGCTTCACCATCGGGTGCGCGCGGAACCCCCGGGCGAGCCGGGTGGCCTCCGCTCGGGGGCGCATCAGCCCCTCCGGGAGCTGCACCGACCGCTCGAGCGGCAGCGGGCGGTACGCGCTGGTGTGCACCCGGACGGTCCCGTGCAGCGCCCCCGACGGGTCGTACGCGCCGAACACCACGTTGCCCGGCAGGTGGTCCTCGGGCTCGGGCTCGCGCAGCCGGTCGGCCAGCTCGGGCGCCGCCGACCGGTACGCGAGTGACCTCAGCGCGGCCACCTGGCGCAGCTCGTCGTCGGCGCACACGGGGCGGACGTGGAGCGGAATCTCGTCGAACATCTGTGGCGATCCCCGTCCGATCGGTAGGTCCGGCCGTGTGGGACCGGCGTTCGAAGTTGTGCGGTGCCGGTGCCCGAACAATCATGTAATATCTGCCGCTGGAGGGCGCGATGTGGTGGGCTCTGTGGGCGTGTGATCCCGATCCTGGCAGCGAGACCGACACCAAGGTGGACACCGACGTCGACGCGGACACCGACGCAGACGCGGACACCGACGCAGACGCAGACGCAGACGCCGACTCGGACGCCGACGCCGACGCCGACTCGGACGCCGACACCGACCCCACCACCCCTCCGGCCGAGGTCGAGCTCACCGACCTCGGGTGGACGCTCGACCCGGAGGTGGAGAGCGTGGTGCGGGCCAGCTGGACCCAGGACGCCGACGCCACGGTCCACGTGGAGTACAGCTTCGACCCCGGCCTGTGGGAGTCGTCGCCGTCGTTCGCCGCGACCGCCGGCGCCCAGGAGCAGGTGTTGGTCGGGATCCCGTACGACACGGTCGCTGATTGGCGCGTGGTGGTCGACGGCGATGGCGGCGTCGACGGGCCGGCGATCACCACCGGCCCGGTGCCGGCGAACCTCCCGCTGCCCACGCTCGACCTGTCCGACCCGGCGCAGTTCTCCGCCGGGCGGTTCCTGGTGTCGAGCCTCAAGCAGGAGGGGAGCGGCTGGAGCTACGGCACGTTCTGGGTGTTCATCCTCGACCGCGAGGGGCGCCCGGTGTGGGCGAAGCTCACGCCGAACGGCAACCGCACGTTGTTCCCGCAGGTGTCGTCGGCCGGGGACGCGCTGCTGTGGGACGAGGCCACCTACTGGTCGGACTTCGACGGCGGCGCGGGCTCGCTCGTCCACTTCACCTGGCTCGACGAGGAGTTCGACCTGGTGGAGACCCCCGGGCTGCACCACCCGTTCGTGCAGCACGACGACGGCACGCTCGCGTGGACCAGCCGGATCCACGGCGGCGACGAGGCGGTGGTCGAGAAGGCGCCCGGGGCGGCGACCGAGACGGTGGTGTGGCGGTGCGCCGACGACTGGCCCGAGGGCGCCGGGTACAACTGCCACAACAACGGGATGTACTACCGCGACTCGACCCAGACCTACCTCCTGTCGTTCCCCCTGTGGTCGGCGGTGGTCGAGGCGACCCGCGCGGGCGAGACCGAGTGGTACGCCGGCGCGTGGATCTACGACGGCCTCGACGTGGACCAGTCGTGGACCTGGGAGCACGGGGTGTCGTTCACCGACGCCGGAACGGTGCTGATGTCCGCCAACCGCAGCTACACGACCTGGGCGATGGAGTACGAGGTCGACCCCGCGGGCGGCGCGATGACCTACCTGTGGGGCAGCGACTCGGGGGTGCTGCTGTCGAACAGCGGCCAGTGCTGGCGCCAGGCGAACGGCAACACCCTGCACCTCGTCGGAGACGCCGGCGTGATCCGCGAGGTGAACGCCGCGGGCGACGACGTGTGGCGCCTGAGCTACGCGAACGACAACCTGCTCGGCCAGGGCGAGCTGATCGAGGACCTGTACGCGCTGGTGAAGCCCCGGTAGGCCTTCCTACTCGACGGCCTCGGCTCCGCGGCCTCACGGCTCCTGGGTGAGCACGAACGGCGCGGTCGGCAGCCACCGGCCGAGCCGGCACAGCCACGGCGGAGGCTCCGGCCGCGGCTTGCCCTTGAAGCTGTCGCCGATGAACACGTGGCGGCTCACCCGGCGCAGCACGTCCACCAGGTCGCCGAACACCAGCGCGCGCAGCCCGTGCTCGTTGTCGACGAGCGGCGGGAACTCCTCCGGGATCGCGCGCCCGAGCGACCGGTAGTCGATCCACACCTCGCCGGGCACCTCCGGGGAGTCGTACGCGGTGAAGTGGCCGGGGCCGGTGACCGCGACCGCCACCCCGCGCAGCAGCGACGGGAACTCGTCCTGGTTGTAGCCCACGACCTGGTCCCCCATCCGCGCGAACCGCTTCTGGAAGTGGGTGAACGCGAGCAGCCCGTTCTTGCCGATGTGCCGGACGACCTCGCCCTGGCCGCGCACGAGCTCGTCGGTGCGCACCGGGTTGCCCTGGGCGAGCGCGTACAGCGCGTACTGCTGGCTGCGGCCGAGGCTGCGGATCCACTCGACCCGCGCGGGGTGGTCGGCGGCGTCGAGCAGCGCGGCGAGCTCGGCCAGGTTCGCGCACTCGGTGGGACGGGGGATGTTGGTCACTCGGCCTCCGCGCTCTGTGTTACCGGTCCGACCCGAGAGGTCCACCGTGCCGTTGCTCCCTCCCCAGCTCCTCGGCTGCCCGAAGGCGCCGCCGCCCGCCCCGGTGGCGCTCGCGCCCCGACAGGACCTGGTCGACACGCTGCACGGCGTGCCGGTCCCCGACCCGTACCGGTGGCTCGAGGACGGGGCGTCGGCCGAGAGCCGGTCGTACGCCGACGCGCGCAACGCGGAGTGGCTCGCGTACTCCGACACGTTGCCTGGGCGGGCAGAGCTGTACGCGCGGCTGCAGCAGCTGATGCGGTACGACGACGAGACCGTGCGCACCCCGTGCGCGCTCGGGCCGCGGGTGACCTGGTCCACCAAGGCGGCCGAACAGGACAAGTGGGTGGTGCACCTGGCCGACGGGCCCGACGACCCGGGCAGGGTGATCGTGGACCCGAACACCTGGGCGACCACCGAGACCCTCGCCGGGTTCTGGCCGTCGCCCGACTGCCGGTACGCGGTGGTCGGAAAGGCGCGCGCCGGCGACGAGAACCCGTCGCTCACGGTGGTGGATCTCGACACGCTCGAGGTCGGCCCGGACACGTTCCGCGGGTGGAAGCTCGGCGTGGTGGACTGGCGGCACGACAACTCGGGCTTCAGCTACGTGTCGAAGCCGACCGCCGACGAGCGCCCGAACGGCGAGCACCAGTACTGGCACCGGGTGTGGTTCCACACCCGCGGGGCGGCCGCCGCGACGGACACGCTGGTGTTGTCCGACGAACAGGTCAAGGAGTGCTACCACCACGTCGCGACCTCCCACGACGGCCGGTGGGAGCTGCAGTTCCGCAACCGGTTCGACAAGGGCCGGGTGTGGCTGCGCGACCTCGCAGACCCTGCCGCCGCTGCCGTGCCGCTGATGGACGAGATGGACGCCGACAACGAGGCGCAGGTCCTCGGCGGGCGGCTGTACGTGGTGACCGACTGGGGCGCGCCGCGCCGGCGGCTGATGGTCGCCGATCCGGCGGCGCCCGCCCGGGCGGCGTGGCGCGAGCTGGTGCCGGAGACCGGCGACACGCTGGTGGCGCTGACCGGCGTGGGCGGGCGGCTGTACCTGACCTACCAGCGCGACGTGACCACGGTGATCGCGGTGCACGCGGCCGACGGGACCCGGCTCGGCGAGGTGCCGCTGCCCACGCTCGGCACCGCGACGGTGTCCGGCGGGTGGGACCGGCCCGAGGTGCGGGTGCGGTTCACCTCGTTCGCCGTGCCGCCGGCCGACTACACCTACGACCCGGACGCCGGGCAGCTGACCTTGCTCCACCCGTCCGCGATCCCGGTCGATCCGGCGCTGCTCGCCCGGATCGTGGTCGACCAGGCGTGGTTCCACAGCAAGGACGGCACCGCGGTGCCGATGTTCGTGATCCACGACCGCGAGGCCACCGGCCCGCGCCCGACGTTGCTCACCGGCTACGGCGGGTTCAACCGGTCGATGGAGCCCGCGTTCGGCATCACCACGCTGCTGTGGGTCGAGCGCGGCGGGGTGGTGGCGATCCCGTCGCTGCGCGGCGGCGGGGAGTACGGCCGGGACTGGCACGAGGCCGGGATGCGGGAGCGGAAGCAGAACGTGTTCGACGACTTCCTCGGCGCGGCCCAGTGGCTGGTGGACGAAGGGTGGACCACGCCCGACCGGCTCGCGATCGCCGGCGGCTCCAACGGCGGCCTGCTGGTGTCGGCCGCGATGGTGCAGCGCCCGGACCTGTTCCGCGCGGTGTTGTGCAGCGTGCCGCTCACCGACATGTTGCGGTACCACACCTACGGCCTGGCGAACATCTGGTCCGACGAGTACGGCTCGGCAGACGACCCGGTGGCGTTCGAGTACCTCCGGGCGTACTCGCCGTACCACAACCTGGTGGAAGGCACGGCGTACCCGGCCCTGCTGGTGGTGGGGTCGGAGAACGACGCGCGCACCGACCCCGCCCACGCGCGCAAGTTCTTCGCGGCGGCGCAGTACGCCGACCGCGACCACGGGGCGGAGCGGCCGATGTTCCTGTGGGTGCGCGGGGAGTCTGGCCACCACGGGGGGGTCACGATCGACGTGACCTGTGACCAGCTGTCGCGGACCCACGCGTTCCTGATGGACCAGGTGGGGCTCGGCGCGGCTCGGTAGGGAATCGCGAAACCGGGCAACCCCCTCGCGAGTTTCGAAGGCCGCAACGTCCCCACAACGCGGGACGACCGAACGGATGCGCCCCGTCAACGCCGGACCTCCATACCTGAGCTCCACTGGAGCGACAGATGTTGCCGTTGCTCGGCTCGACCGCGGTCGCGTCGCCGCTCAACCCGTGGGGCTCCGCCATCGCGCGGGACTCGGCCGTGTTCGTCCCGTACCTCTACGTGTACCCGGACGGGGTGAGCCAGACCGTGTACGGCGGGGTCGGCCTGACCGACCGGGCGGACGTGACCTTCGGCGCCGGCGCGTTCGTCCCGTTCGACGGCGAGGCCCAGAGCTCGCTCGAGCTGTTTCCCCGGTACTTCGTCACCCCCGCCGTCGGGTTGTCTCCTCACCTGTACTGGACCCCCGGGACCGACCGGGTGACGCTCGCGCCCGAGCTGCACTTGAACCACGCCCGCGGCTGGTTCGCCGGGGTCGTCAACCTCGGGTGGCGACCCACGTTCGGCGCGGACGGACCGACCGCCGGCACGGTGGCGCTGATCGTCGCGCCCGAGCTCCGGATCACCGACCGAACCTCGGTGTTCGTAGAGGTCGACCCGACGTTCTCCCTCGAAGGGGACGCGGCGGCGATGTTGGTGGTGCCGGGCTTCGGCACCACGCTCGACCCGAGCGGGCGGCACACCGTGTCGATCGGGCTGCAGGTGCCCGTGCTGCCCCAGGGCGGACCCGCCTCTGTCGGAGCCGCCTACACCCTCGTGATCCCACCCCCTTCGGAGGGCTGAGCCGATGACCGGAGTCGACGTGTTCCTGTTGATCGTGGTCGCCGCCAACGCCGGCTACCTCATCGTCGCGATGCTCCGACCGGAGGTGTTCTGATGGGCGGCGCGCTGCTCGGCGCCGCGATCCTGGTCGGGCTGTTCGGCGTGTGCGCCGCGCTGTTCGAGCTCGCCGGGAGGTGGTCGTGACCACGGTGTGGGGGGTCGCCGGCGCGGTGCTCGCCGCCGCCGTGCCGCTCGGCGCGTACCTCGAGGCCGCGCTGTCGGGGCGCCCGACCGCGCTCGACCGGGTGTTCGGCCCGGTCGAGTCGGTGTTGTACCGGGCGTTCGGCGTCTCGCCGACCGCCCCGATGGGGTGGCGCGCGTACGGTTGGGCGATCTTGTCGACCAACCTCGCGCTCGGCCTGCTGGTGTACCCGATCTTCCTGCTGCAAGGCCACCTCCCGTCGAACCCCGACGGCGTGCCGGGGATGACCTGGGACCTCGCGCTGCACACCACCGCGTCGTTCCTGACCAACACCAACCAACAGCACTACAGCGGGCAGGCGCAGCTGTCGTACCTGAGCCAGCTCGCCGGGGTCGTCACCCTGCAGGTGGTGACCCCCGCGGTCGGCCTCGCGGCGCTGCTCGCGGTGTTGCGCGGCCTGATGGGCGGCGCGAGCCCCGCGACCGACGCGCGCGGCGACCGCAACCTCGGCAACGCGTTCGCCGACGTGACCCGCGCGATCGTGCGGGTGCTGCTGCCGCTGTCCACCGCCCTCGCGCTGCTGCTGGCGTCCCAGGGCGTGCCCTCGACCTTCCGCGGGGCCGTCGTGGTGCACCCGATCGACGCGGCTGCCGGGCTGGCCGACCAGCGGATCCCGGTCGGGCCGGTCGCCCCGATGGTCGCGATCAAGCAGCTCGGGACCAACGGCGGCGGGTGGTACGGCCCGAACAGCGCGGTGCCGCTCGAGAACCCGACACCGGTGTCCAACCTGCTCCAGAGCGTCGCGATCCTGCTGCTCCCGGTGGCCTCGGTGGGGATGGCCGGACGGATGACCGAGGTCCGGTTCGGGCGGATGATGTTCGGCGTGATGGGCGGCGTCTCCGCCGCGCTGGTCGCGCTCGCGCTGTGGGCCGAGCGCGGGGCGAACGCCGCGTTCACCGGGCTCGTGGCACACGGTCCCAACTGGGAGGGCAAGGAGGTCCGGTTCGGGATCGACGCCTCCGCGTTGTGGGCGTCGATCACCACCCAGACGTCGAACGGGTCGGTCAACGCGATGCACGACAGCCTGACCCCCCTCGGGGGGATGGCGCCGCTGGTCGGGATGATGGTGAACGAGACCTTCGGGGGGATCGGCGTCGGCATCGTCAACTTCCTGGTGTTCGTGATGCTCACCGCGTTCGTCGCGGGGCTGATGGTGGGCCGCACCCCCGAGATCTTCCGCCGCAAGCTCGGGCTGCCCGAGATCCGGCTGGTCGCGGTCACGCTGCTGGTCACCTCCGCGCTGATCCTGGTCCCGACCGCGCTGACCCTCGGCCTCGACGGCGTGGCCGCCACCAGCAACCCCGGGTTCCACGGACTGACCCAGGTGTTGTACGAGTACACCTCGGCGACCGCGAACAACGGCTCGGGGTTCGAGGGGCTCGGCGACGCCACCGTGTGGTGGAACGTCACCACCACCGTGTGCCTGATCCTCGGCCGGTTCGTCCCGATCCTCGCGCCGCTGGCGGTGGCGGGGCTGCTCGCGGCGAAGCTGCCCACGCCGCACACCGCCGGCAGCCTGTCGGTCACCTCCCCGGCGTTCGGCGTCACCACCCTCGCGGTGATCCTGATCATGACGCTGCTCACCTACCTGCCCCCGCTCACCCTCGGACCGGTCGCCGAGCACCTCGTCGCCGCGCCCGCCCTCGCCTCCGACAGGACCCCATGACCCCCGACGCCGGCCCGCTCGTCACCCCCAGCCAGCTGCGCGAGGCCGCCCGCGACGCGGTCGTCCGGCTCGACCCGCGGTACCTCGTGCGCAACCCGGTGATGTTCACCGTCGGCGTGGCCACCGCGGTGACCGGGGTGCTCACCCTCCGCGCGGCGGCGACGGGCGACGACGTCGGGTACCCCCTCGCCGTCACCTCGCTGCTGCTGCTCACCGTGTGGTTCGCGAACTTCTCCGACGCGATCGCGGAGGCGCGCGGCCGGGCCCAAGCGGCCTCCCTGCGCGGCACCCGCACCGAGACCCAGGCGCGCCGGCGCCGCGCGGACGGCACCGAGGAGCGCGTCGCCAGCGCCGACCTGCAGGCCAGCCTGAAGTCGATCGCCGGCAATGCCGGCGTGAACCTGCTTGGCATCCGCGGCCTGCC
>JBEBJC010001137.1:0-2735 GCA_040080105.1 Myxococcota bacterium | reverse complement strand
CCCTCGATCGGTCTGAGCCGCGCTTCCGTTCAACAGCGTCGATCGGTCTCCGCCGCGAACTGCACCACCTCCGACGCGGTTCCACACCCCCGCCGACACTCGATCGCTGTGAAGGCAACAAGAGCGAGGCCGCGAGCCGGCTCGGGGTCTCGCGGGACACCTTGTACAAACGTCTCCGCGGGGAGTGACCGCCCAGTGTGACCGCGGCGCCGGTCGCGACACTTCGATGGCACCCGAGCAAACGGTCGGGCCATCCATCGGAGGTCGAAATGGGCATCGCGCGTCGCTACATCCACCGGATCCATCGCGAGACCGGGTTCTACGCCGCCTGGACCCCGGCGCAGCCGCTGGCCCTCGGCGACTACGGTCCGCTCGACGACAACGGGGCGTTCCAACGCGTCGGCAACGTGGGCGACCTCGGGTTCGGCCCGCTGACCGCCCTCACCGAGCCGCGCCCGAACGACTTCCTCGACGTCACGACCGGCAGCGGCACCTCGGTCACGATCAAGGCGGCCGGCCAGGTGCTCGCCGGGTCGAGCCTCCCGCAGGCGAGCGCGGGCCTGCGGATCTCGATCACGGCAGCCGACGCGCTGGTGTGCAAGCTGAGCGGTCCCCGGCAGGAGACGTTGAAGGCGATGGCCGCGCTGCAGGCCTTCGTCGTCCAGGCCTACCGGGACGGGCGCTGGACCAAGGACTGGCGGATCGTGACCCAGCGGGTGGTCGCGGACGGCGCCACCATCGTCTACTCGGACTCCGACACGGTGGAGGTCGAGGCCACCGCGAACGCCGAGATCACGGACATCGCGAACCCGAGCCTCGGCTTCGTGGTGGTCGCGAAGAAGGGCGGCTCGGTGAGCGTGGTGGGCGCGCCGGGCCTCACCCCGTTCGTGTCGCTGGTTCGGCTGCGGAACCCGGTGTTCGGGGCGCCCGAGCTGCGAGCGTTCACCCCCGCGATGGTCGGGGACGGACTCGTGCAGCCGATGCTGATGCTGGAAGTCCCGCTGTAGGGACCGTCGAGCGGGACGGACAGTCGGCGCTCGCGACTGTCGACCCGGCCGGACAGATCTTCGTCCTCCGATCGGATCGAACGACCTTTTCAGCGCGGCACGCCCCTCGCAGTCCCATCGCCCGAACCTGGAGGTCGGGATGGGACACCTCGAAGACGCCGCAGCCACGTTGATCGACTTTCGGCCTGCCATCCAGCGGCTGTGTGGGCGGCTCGTGCCGTGCCGCGCGCGCGCCGAGGAGCTGACCCAGGAGACGCTGCTGGTCGGCTTCACTCGCCTCGGGGCGCTGCGCGACCTGCAGCTGTTGCGCCGGTGGCTGCTGGTGGTCGCGCGGTACCTGTGCGCGAACGAGCGGCGCAAGCGACGGGCGCTGCTCACGGTCGACGGCTTCGTCGAGGCGGAGGACCCCGTCGAGAGCGCGCTCGAGCGCCTGGTCCGGGCGGAGCGTGACCGATGGGTGCGCACCCGGGTGGAGGTCGTGCTCGACGCCGTCCAGCGGAAGGCCGTGGAGCTGCGGTACTTCGAGGACCAGCCGATCGAGGTGGTCTCGCGCCACCTCGGGGTGGCCCACGCGAGCGGCGCGCGCGGCGTGCTGCAGACCTGCCGGCGGCGGCTCCGGTCGGACCTGGACGCACAGCGGGCGGACTTCGACTGACGGTGCCGGCGGGAGCGGTTGAGATCGAAGGCGATCTGCGAGAACAGCCCTCACCCCGCCCTCTCCCGGAGGGAGAGGGGGACCGAAAGCTGCCCCCGACGAACGGAGGACCGGACGAGCTCACCGTCTGGCTTCGGGAGCACCAGGAGATGGTGCGCCTCCATCACCTCAGTCTCCCTTGGCATGGCGCCGACCAGCCACCGCAGAGCACGCCCTAAGGCGAGGAGGTGGAGCTCGCGGCTGAACGCGCGCCGAACCAGCCCCGCAGCTCGTCGGCGGAGAAGAAGCACGGGTAGAACGACAGCGTCACCCAAGCGAACGGCCCCAGGTTCAACGCCGCCTCCAGCGTGGCGTGCACCCCGAGGCCCACCACGAGGAACACGAGCCGCACGTCGAACCGCGCGAGCTTCGGCGACACGTGGCGCAGGCCCATCCACAGCGGGACCAGCGGGAACCCGCACTCCCACGCCAACGTGATCGCGGTCATCCCCTGAGTCACGGGGTACACGTCGGCGACCCACGTGAGGTCCGACCGCCACCAGTGGGGTTGGAGCAGCGCCCGGTACACCGCCGACAGGCCGCCCCACGGCCACCACTCCGGGCCGAGCTTCTGCCAACCGGTCACGGTGTACGTGACCACCAGCTGCAGCATCACCAGCTGCCGCACCACCGCGGGCCGCGGCGTGGGGTCGATCCACCGACCGGTCCGCACCCGGGCCGCCAGCGACCACGAGGCGTCGGACGGGGCGAGCACCAACAGCCACAGGGCGTTGGTCAGCAACCAATCGTGGCCGCCGCTGGACAGCGGGACGAGCGACATCAGCGCGCAGATCGCCTGGCCGGCCACGAACGCCGCCGCCCGGGTCCACCACCCGACCGCCACCAGCGCGCCCGACGCGAACGCCGCGGCGGTGACCGCCGCCACGGTCTCCGCGCGCGGGCCGCCCAGCCACCCGAACCGCCAGTCGCCGACCAGCGGCCCCACCCCGCCCTGGTCGAGCGGGACGAACAGCGCGCCCGCCACCGGCGACAGCGCGATCCGCGCCAGGGTCCAGCAGGTGACGAGCCCGATC
>JBEBJC010001136.1:0-2736 GCA_040080105.1 Myxococcota bacterium | reverse complement strand
GAGCTTGGTCGTCTCCACCCGGCTCCACTGGTAGTTGCGGTACACCCCGATCGCGAGCACCGTCATCAGCGTCACGATGATCGCGATGGTGATCATCACCTCGACCAGCCCGATCCCCCGCCGCCGCCGCGCCCCCGCAGGGGCCGCCACCCGTCGTCCATTCGACACTCGACACCTCCGCCCCGGCGGAGTGCACCCGGCGTGCCGACACCGCGACGTCGATCTGGAGCAGATCGGCGCGCAGCGGTCCACCCGGACCGGGTCAAACTGTCGATGGGCGCGCTCGCAGGCCCGGATCCGGCGACAGTTGTTCCTGGACTCAGGCCGGGTTCAACGTGTCGTGGATCACCCGCGCCAGCTCCGGCCCGATCCCCCTCACCGCCGCCAGCGCCTCCACCGGCGCGTCCGCCACCGCCTCGGCCGAGCCGAACGTGGTGAGCAGCGCCGTGCGGCGGGCCGGCCCGACCCCGGGGATCACCTCCAGCACCGACGCCAGCGCGGCGCGGCTCCGCACCTGGCGGTGGTACCGCACCGCGTGCCGGTGTACCTCGTCGCGCACGTGCTGCAGGATCCGCAGCCCCGGGTGGCCCTGCGGCATCCGGATCGGATCCTTGCGGTTCGGCAGGTAGATCTTGTCGGTGGCGTCCCGCTCCCCGCGAGCGTGTTCGGTGTGCGGCTTGGCGATCCCACACACCGCCTGGTCGTGCACCCCGAGGTCCTGCAGCACCGCCAGCGCGACCGCGAGCTGGCCCTTGCCGCCGTCCACCACCAACAGGTCCGCGCGGACCCCGTCCTCCAGCGCCCGCCGGTACCTCCGTGACAGGATTTCGCGCATCGTCGCGTAGTCGTCGGCGCCCACCACCGTCTTCACCCGGTACCGCCGGTACTCGGCCCGCGCCGGGCGCCCGTCGAGGAACACCGACATCGCGGCCACCGGGTTCGTGCCCTGGAGGTTCGAGTTGTCGAAGCACTCGATCCGCCGCGGCGGCTCGGGCAGCTCGAGCGCGGTGGCGAGCGCCTCCATCGCCCGCGCGTGCCGCTCTCCCTCGTCGGTCTCGCGCAGGTACCGTGCGCGGGCGTTCTCCACCGCGAGCTCGACCAGGCGCACCTTGTCGCCCCGCTGCGGCGCGGCGATCCGGACCTTCGCCCCGCGTCGCTCCGACAACACGTCGGCGAGCGTGTCGACGTCGGCGGGGAGCGTCGGCACCAGCACCTCGGCCGGGATCGGCGTCTCTCCGGTGTACGCGGTGTTCAGCAGGGTCGACAGCAGCTCCGGGTCGTCGGCCCCCACGTCGATCACCGCCGACCGCGGCTCGGTCATCATCCCGTCGCGGACCGGCACGATCGCGAGCGCCCCGCGGGTGCCCTCGACGAACAGCCCCCACACGTCGCGGTCGCCGAGGTCGGTCGACACCACCTGCTGCCGCTCGATCGACGCGGTCACGTTCCACATCAGGTCGCGCAGCCGGGCCGCCTTCTCGAAGTCGAGCGCGTCGGCCGCCGCCCGCATCCGCCGCTCGAGGTGCCGCACCGCCGACTCGCGCTTCCCCTCGAGGAAGTGCACCGAGTCCTCCAGGATCTGCGCGTACTCGTCGGCGCCGACCAGCCCGACACACGGGGCGGCGCACCGCCCGAGCTGGTGCAGCAGGCACGGTCGGCGGCGGCTGCGCAGCACCGCGTCGGTGCAGGTGCGCAACGGGAACGCGCGCTGCAGGAACGCGAGGGTGGACCGCGCCTTCGACGCCGAGTGGTACGGCCCGAAGTACCGCGCCTTGTCGTCGCCGATCCGCCGCACCAGGTCGTACCGCGGCCACTCGCCGCGCGGGTCGATCCGCAGGTGGAGGAAGTTGCTGTCGTCGCGCAGCTTGGTGTTGAACCGCGGACGGTGCTTCTTGATCAGCGTGTTCTCTAGGAGTAACGCTTCTTTCTCCGTACGAGTGAGCACAATCTCGACGTCGGCGGCGTGGTGCACCAGGAACGGCACCATGTCGCGCTCGTCGGTGCCGGACAGATACTGGCGCACGCGGGCGCGCAGGTTCACCGCCTTGCCCACGTAGATCACGCGTTCGCGGCGGTCCTTGAACAGGTACACGCCGGCGGTGGTGGGCAGCTCGGCGGCGCGGGCTTCGAGCGTCGGTGACACCCCCTAGGTGTAGCCGGTTCGGGATGACGCGCGGAGGGTGGACGGGCTACAGGGCCCCGCATGGCTACCACGCACGACGGTCTGCAGATGCCCCTCCCCCCGAACCGGGTCGCCCAGCTGATCGGGCTCGCGATCCTCGTCGGCGGGACCGCGGTCGGGGTCACCCAGGGGGCGTCCTGGTGGTGCCCGGCGCTGATCCTGATGACGATCGGGGGGTTGGTGTTCGGCAACCAGCTCGGTGGCGTCACCCGGATCCGGGTCACCTTCAGCAAGCTGCTGGTGGAGAACGAGCGGCCGGTGATGGGGTTCCTGATCGGCCCGTCGAAGAAGCGGATCGGGTGGGAGGAGTTCACCGGGGTCGAGGTGGTGGGCGACAAGGTGGTCGCGCGCGGCAAGCCGGTCGACCTCGAGCTCGCCCAGGGAGAGCCGGCGGCCGACCTACAGGAGCTGGCGACGAAGATCGCCGCGGCGGCGGCCCGCTACGAGTCGGAGAAGGCCCCCTGACCCGGGGGATGCTCACCACCGGGAAAGGGTCGACCACCCCGGGTCCCGCTCGGCCGACACCGCGACCTCCCACCCGGTGACCCCCGTGC
>JBEBJC010001135.1:0-2739 GCA_040080105.1 Myxococcota bacterium | reverse complement strand
CTGGGGGGCCGACGGCAAGTGCCACGCCGGTCACCACCGTGCCGGGACCGTACGACTACGAGTACGTGATCCCCGAAGGAACGGCCTACCTCATCAGTCCCGGTGAAGACCCGGGAGTGATGCCCGCGTCGCTCGACGTGCGGTTGGGTGAGACCATCCGGATCATCAACGACGACGTGCAGAGCCACACCATCGGCACCTTCTACGTGCTGGCCGGCACCACGCTCACGTATCGCTTCGCCGCCGCGGGCGTGTTCGAAGGAGTCTGCTCCACCAACCCGACCGACACCTTCATCCTCACCGTCACCGAGTGACGAGCTACTGAAGTCGAGCTACGGAAGGAACGGAGTCAGATACCAAGCTGCTCGTCGAGCAGCGCGCGCAGCCCGCCCTCGTCGAGTTCGCCCAAGTACAGCTCCACCACTGTGTCGGACCCGTCGACCACGATCGTGGCAGGCAGCCCCGCGATCCGCAGCGCGTCGGCGAGCGCTTCGTCGGCGTCGAGGTATTGGTCGTACTCCGCACCGACATCGGCCACGAACTCGGCTGCTGCCGCGCCGTCGTCGCCTTCGTTGATGCCGATGAAGCGGACCGCGTCGCCGAGGTCGGCGTGCACCTGTTGGAACGCCGGCATCTCGGCTCGGCACGGCGCGCACCACGTGGCCCACAGGTTGATCACTGCCGGACCTTCGATGGCTGCCACGTTCATGACGTCGCCGCTCTCGAGGCCGACCACCTCCACATCGGGGAGCCGGTCCGCGCCACGCCCCCCGGGCCGGCGGGCACCGACCACGACGTCGCTGTGCTCGGGCTGAAGGCCGGCGCCACCTACCAGGTGCGGGTGGTGGTCGAGGCCGGCGGCGAGCGGCTCGAGGGGCCGGTCACCCCCCACGTCGTGCCGGAGCCGCCCGACACGTTCCCGGTGATGACCCCCGAATCGGTCGACCCGGCCCGGTCGGAGATCGTCGGGGGCTACGTGCTCACCTCGCTGGTGCTGCGGGCCGACCCGCCGTACAGCGCGGTGGTGATCGTGGACTCCGACGGCGACTACGTGTGGTGGACCCGCACCGAGGACAACCGCCTGTCGATCGCTCCGAAGTTGTCGCGCGACGGCCGCAGCGTGTGGTTCCTGGCGACCGACATCGAGTGGAAGGAAGACGTGGGGCAGATCCACCGGGTGTCGCTCGACGGGGACACCGCGTCGACCACCCGCGCGCTGCTCGGGCACCACGCGATGTGGGAGAACACGGACGGCGCGCTGACCTGGCTCGGGTTCGAGTACCGCACCATCGACGGGACCGAGTGGGCCGCCGACGTGCTGCGCACCACGCCCGAGGGCAGCGACGAGGCGGTCGCGCCGACCCAGGAGTTCAGCTGGCTCGACGCGTACGGGGCCGACCCGTGGGTCCCGGACCCGACCGGCGGCCAGGTGTCCCTCGGCGACGCGACCGAGTGGACCCACAGCAACTCGCTGATGGCGCTCGACGACAGCTCGTTCTTCGTGATGAGCCGGCTGCTCGACTGCCTCGTGCGGGTCGACCGAGCGACGGGCGCCATCACCTGGCAGCTCGGCGGGCAGTACGGCGACTTCACCCACCCGGACGGGAGCTCGGTGTGGCGCACGCTGCGCGACAACGACCTGTTCAGCCACGCCCACATGTCGCACCTGTGGGACGGCGGGATGGTGGTGTTCGACAACGGGACCTACCACGCCGATCCTCCACGTTCGCGCGCGGTCGAGTACCGGTTCGACGAGGTGGCGCACACGGTCGAGGAGGTGTGGAGCTTCGACGAGCCCGACGGCGGGTACACGGGCTCGATGGGCGACGCGCGCAGGCTCTCGGGCGGGAACACCCTGATCGCGTGGAGCTCGCTCGCGGCGATGACCGAGGTCACCCCGGACGGGGACGCGGTGTGGGCGCTGCGGATGCCGACCGACGCGGCGATCGTCGGCCGGGTGACACCGCTGGACTCGCTGTACCCGCAGTGACCGCGGCGCTCACCACCAGCGGTCGTCGTTGCACGGCGACATCCTCCACCAGCGGTACGCCCGATCCGTGGGGTCGATCGGCACCCGCGCCGCCCGCTCACACGCGCCCAGGCCGACCCACGCGACCAACACCGCCGCCGGCTCGGCGGTGACCACCTGGTCGAGGGTCGCCGCCACCGCCGGGTCGCCCGCCCACCCGAGCTGGACGATCACCTCCCGCCGAACCTCGGGGGAGGGATCGTGGACCGCCAGCTCCACCAGGCGCGGGAGGTTCTGCTGCAGCTCGTCCGGCGCCATCCACACCACCGCGCGCCGCCGGGTCTCGGGGTCGTCGGCTTCGAGTGACGGCGCACACGCCGCCCACGTCAGCCACCCAGGCACGGGAGCTCCACGCCGAGGGAGATCCCACACGCCAACCGGTCGACCGCGGGGCGACACAGCGCCGCCTCGGCTCGCCCCCGCTCCACCACCCGGCCCTCGTGGTACAGCTGCGCGAGCAGCTCACACCCCGCGCGGGTCCGCTCCTGGCCGATCGCCTCGGTGACCGCGAAGTTCCGTGCCCGAGCGGCGTGGCGGGCGACGATCGCGCGCGACGCCGGCGAGTCCGCCCGCACCAGGGCGCGCAACGAGGCGTCCTGCACGTCGTCGGGCGGCTGCTCGGCCCACTTCTCTAGCCGCTCGACCTCTCGCCTCGCCTGCCAGGTCGGCAGCTGGTCGAGGGCGTGCTGGCGGACCCGTGGGTCGGGGTC
>JBEBJC010001134.1:0-2739 GCA_040080105.1 Myxococcota bacterium | reverse complement strand
CGCGTCGCCAGCTGCTCGGGGCACGGGCACGGGCACGGGCACGGGCTGGGGAGGAGCCGTGGGGCGAGGCCGCTGCGCGGCCTACGCCCCACAGGCCCCTAGATCCCGAGCTCGGGGATCAGCCGGAACACCCCGATCGACCCGCCGCCGTCGGTGACCGACCCGTCGAACGAGGTGCCCTGCAGCGCCGCGCCGAACCCGGCCGCGATGCCGACCTCCGGCTCCTGGCCCTCGGCCGCGTCGTTGCAGGTGGTCTCGGTGAACGTGTTGGTGCTCGGATCGAACAGCTCGGTGCACTTCACCGTGTCGCCGGTGGACTCGTACACGACCGCGTACCGGGTGGACCCGCCGAGCACCATCACCCGCCCGTCCGGCAGCGACACCGCACGGTGTCCCGCGCGGGCGTTCCGCATCCGCCCGACCTCGGCCCACTCGCCCTCGTCCGGGTCGTACCGGAACGCGTGGTCGGTGGCCTCGGACTCCCCCCCCACGTCGACGATCGGATCGGGGGTGCCGCCGGTGACCAGCAGCCCACCGTCGGCGAGAGCGGCGATGGCGCCCCCCATCACCGGCTCGGGCAGCGGGGGAAGCTCGTCGAGCCGGTCACTGCCGGTGAACCGGGTGCACATCGCCGAGGGGGTCAGGCGGAACAGGTCGTCGGAGGTGGCGCCCGAGCACACCACGACCTCGTCGCCGACCGGCGTGGCGTACGCGCCGTAGTTGCCCCCCGCAGGGGTGCTCAGCTGGTCTGCGTGCGCGCCGAGGGTGGACTTGCCCGTCTGCGGCGACAGGATCTCGTACGACACGAGGCCGCCGATCCCCCCGCCGATCAGCCCGCCGAACACCAGCACCTTCGAGCCCCCGATCGGCACCGCGAGGTGAGACGACCGGGAGTAAACCAGGTCTCCTTCACCCTCGAACGCGCGGGTGTCGGGGTTCCAGACCAGCCAGCGTCGGGTCGGGTACCCGGTGAAGGTGTACGTGTACCGGCCCCCGACCAGCAAGATCCGCCACCCTTCGTCGGTGAGGATCGGGGTCGCGGTGAGGTTGGTGCGCGCGGTCTCGTCCAACGGCGGCGCGCCGATGCCCGGGGACTCGAACGTGGCCACGGGGAGCACCAAGTCGAGTGTCACCGGCGACGCCCACCCGTCGGGGCCCGGCAGCAGCTCGAGCACGGTGTCGGAGTTGACGATCTGGATCAGGCCGTACCCGGGCACGTCGACCTGGGTGTTCGCGTCGGGGTCACCGCCGCCGAACACGTAGATCCTCCCGTCGGGCAGGGCGGCCACTGCGCCGCCCAACCGGCGGGCCGCGGCGTCCATCCGATCGATCCGGGACAGCGCGTCGACCCGCGGCGTCACCACCGCGAGGTCGAGCACCTGCTCGGTGTCGGCGAGGGCCGCGTCCACCGTGAGCTCGCCGTACGCGATCGTCCGGTCGCGGTGCCAGTTCGACGGGTCGTCGCCGGGGTGCTCGAAGATCACCCCCAGGCTCGTCCCCGCCTCGAGCGGGGGGCGATCCGACAGCTCCAGCGCGGTGCCGTCGGCCGCGATCCCGGCGTACCACACCGCCGGATCGGCGTTCGGCCGACGGACGAGCAGCTTCACCTCGGGGGCGAGTCCGAGCACGTCATCGCGCTGGTCGGCGAGCAGCGTGGGGCTGATCCGGAGCTCGTAGTCCGACACGACCTCGATGCGTGTACACCCCGTCCACATGAGCCAGCCGAGCATGTCCAGTCCCCGCGAGACGCCGACCATACCACGGCGGGCGGGTCCCCTGCGATCGGCGCCGAGCGCCCGTCTCGGATATGCCGAGGGGGTGCGACACGCGCGGTGGCTGCTGGCCACGGTCATGGCGGGGACAGGGCTCGCGGCGGCGCTCGGGTGGTTCGACCGCGCGGGTGAGGCCGTGAGCGCTGCGCCCCCTGCGCCGCTGCCGCGGGCGCCCGCGGCGGCCCCCCAGGTCGTCGTCCCGGCGGACGCGTGGGAGGTGCCGCGCGGGCCGGATCCGGGCCGGACCTGGCTGCGCGAGCCGCGCGAGTTCCTCGCAGACGCCCACCCGGCGTCCACCCCGCTCGGCGCCCTGGCCCAGCGGGCGATGTCGCGCCGAGGGGACACCGACCCACGACTGCTCGACGCCCTCGCTGGCCTGGGTCGGGTCGGCCTCGGTCCGGCCGCGGTCGCGGGGTGGGGGGCTGCGGTCGATCCATGGGTCGCGGTGGCGTTGGTCGACCTCGAGCGTCAGCTCGCGCGCAGGTGTGACGCCCGCGGAGAGCCCAGCTGCTGGGACCGCGCGCTCGAGCTCGAGGGGTCGGTACCCGTCGACGACCCGAGCGCCGAGTGGGCACTTGCGGCGTTCGCGGCTTACGATCAAGGCGTTGCCCGACCGGAGCGCCGGTGTGAGGCCCAGGCGGACTGGCTCGCGCGGGGGGACGCCCGGCTCGTCGAGCTGGTGGGGGAGCCGTGCACCGCCCACGTCGACGAGGTCCGCGCGCGGCTCGACCGGGAGCAACCCGCGGACTTCGACGGTTGGTCGAGGTTCGCCGCGGTGGCTTCCGCAGTCTCGGCCCCGGACGCGATGGCCCGGGCCGTGGACGCGCTCGCGGTGAGCGCGAGGGGCGCGCGCCAACGGGAGCTGGCGGCCTACTGGCGCGCCCGGGCGGTGGCGGCCGGGTGGGTGCCGCCCGCGGACGGGCGCGACGCGCTCGGCGCCGGGGTGGTCGCGTGTGCCCCCGAGGGG
>JBEBJC010001133.1:0-2740 GCA_040080105.1 Myxococcota bacterium | reverse complement strand
CGCGAACACCCCGTCGGCGAACGCGAGCACCACCCCGCCCGACACCAGCCGGAGCACCCCCGGGAGCCCGTCGTGCGACAGCGCCCCGAACGAGATCTCGATCGCGGCCGCCGCGGCGAGCGCGAGGATCACCCCTGGGACGAGGCCGATCGCCTGCCACACCGGGTCGGCTCGCCGACCCAGCCGACCCGATGCCGCGAGCGCGGAGCCCACCGCGGTGGGCACGATCGCCAGCGCCAACAACGTCGCCGTGGTCGGCACCGACTCCGCAAGCAGGTCTCCCACCGGGGTGCCCTGCTGGATCCGCCACGAGTTCCCGAACTCCAGCGCCGCCGCGCTCGCGATCCACCGGACGTAGAACGCCCACGCGCCGTCGGCCAAGCCCCACCGCTCGGCGAGGGCTTGGGTGCCGACACAGACCTGCGGCGGGCAGATGATCGACGCCGGATCCCCGGGCAACGCCCACAACACCGCCGTAATCACCGCCGGCACCACGAACGGGAGCGACAGCGCTGCCAGGAGGCGCAGCAGCGGACGGGTCAAGCCACTCAGAGGTGCCAGCCGTCGAACTCGGTGAAGTAGTAGTACGGCGAGATGATGGTGCTGCGCACCTCGTTCCGCCAAGCCGACTTCGTGTCCAGCTTCCACAGGAACAAGTACGGGAGCTCGTCGGCGAGCATCGCGTGCAGGTCGTGGTACGCGTCCTGGGCCTCGGTGTCGGTGCGAGCCGCGTCGTACCGGTTCAGGATCGCGTCCACCGCCGGGTTCGAGTAGTCGAAGATGTTGTACGCGCCCTTGCCGGCGCCGCGCGTCTGGAACATGTCGTTCACGTCTTCGACCACGCCGAACGACCACTTGCCGATCAGCGCGTCGTACTCGCTCTTCATGCCGCCCGTGACCGCCTTCTGCACCCACTCGTCCTGGGTCACGCTGAACACCTGCCGGTCGAAGCCGGCGGCCTGCAGCTGGTTCCCGATCTGGTTCAGCAGGTCCTTCGCCTCGGTCTGCAGCGGGCCGTTGATGCCGATCCGGAGCAGGATCGACTGCCCACCGATCACCCATCGACCCGCCTGCTTCGTGGCTCCGGCGGCGGTCATCAGCGCTTCGGCCTTCTTCGCGTCGGACCGCTCGGCCACCGGCACCGACCGGTTGTAGTACGGCGAAGACTGGACGAACGGCCCGGACACGAACTCACACGGCGGGTTCGAGTCGTTGGGGTCGACGCCGATCGTGAGCTCGCGCAACGCCGATCGGTCGATCGAGGCGCTCAGCGCCTGCCGCACGCGCTTGTCCTTCAGCACCGGCGAGTTCGTGTTCAGCGCCACGAACCACCACGACCGCAGGTCGTACGACTTCAGCGACACGTCGTCGGACGCGGCCACGTCGGGTCGGTACGGCGGGGACACCGAGATCACGCCGTGTACGCCTGCGTTCAGCAGCGTCTTCACCTGCACCGCCGGATCGCCGCCCTCGGTCTGGGTCAGGCTCGAGATCTTCGGCGCGTGGTGCGGGTTGGCGAACGAGGAGAACTTCAGCTCGCGCCGGGCGCGGGTGGCCTTCATCGGCCCCGTACCGATCGGCTTCGACGAGAACTCCATCTCCGGGCTGATCGCCGTGCCGTCGAACAGGTGCTTCGGGAGCACCGAGAACGCGACCCGCTCGCGCGGGTTGTGGTACACCTTGCTGAAGGTGATGATCGCGGAGCGGTCCCGGCTGTTAGCGTCGCAGTCGACCAGCGCCTCGCGGTACTCCTTGGCGATCTCCGACGGCGTGTGGGAGTCCAGCATCGCCTTCACGGTGAAGCACACGTCTTCGGGGCCGAACTCCTGCCCGTCGTGCCACTTCACCCCGGGCTTGAGCACGATCTTCAGCTGCTTGCCGTCGCCGACGCGCTCGAAGTTCTCGACGAGGCCGCTCTTGAGCTCGTTCGTGATCGCCGACCGGTACCACAGCCGGTCGAACACCAGCTCCTGGGAGCGCTTGTCGACCATCGTACGGGCGAACAGGGGATTGAGCGTGGAGGGCGAGGCTTCCTCGTAGTACCCCACGTCTGCGCCCCACAGCAGGCCGGACGCCACGACCGCCGCTGCGAGCGCGACCACCCCGGCGGGACGCGCCGCCACGTGTTGCTGGCTCATTCGAGGTCTCACTCCTACATTCCCGGTGTTTCGCCGGTCCGCTCGGATCCGACCCGGAGAGAAAGAACGTCGAGACCATACCGCGCGATCTCGATCGATCGGTAGCGGGAGGCCTGGTTGTGCAGAATGTCCTGTGCCCGCATCGGGTAGCGGTTCGACGCATCCCAGGCGGCCAACGCGAGCAAGCCCACCGGGCAGGCCGTCGCTCGGTCGCTGTGCTCGAGCGCGCTGATTCTGAGCAGCCCGCTGCCCTCGCGATCCCCGGCGCGCTCGAACACCAGCGCCAGCGAGCGCAGGGCCCCGACGTACGCGATGTCGGCGAACGTCCGGTGGTGGGCGAGCTCCTGCCCGCCGGTCTTGGCGGCCGCGCGCGCCACCAGATCCCCCCGCATCCCGGCCGCTCGGTCCATCCCCTTCTGCGGGTCGAGCTTGCCGTCGACCCGGGCGCCGGATGCGAGCCACGCGATCATCGAGGTAGCGACGTGCGCGTCGATCGCCCCTAGCCCGGCCGGACCTTCGAGGTCTGCCAAGAACGCCGCGTCTCCCTCGACCACGTGATCGGACCCGAACAGCAGCTCCATCGGCAGCGCGCCGGCGGGCGG
>JBEBJC010001132.1:0-2741 GCA_040080105.1 Myxococcota bacterium | reverse complement strand
GCCGGTCACCGAGGCGGTGCTGGTGGTCCGCCGCGCGGAGCTCGTGCGGGCCGAACAGGCCGAGGTGGTGGCGTGGCCGTCCCAGTTCGCGGTCCCCGCGCGCGGCTGGCACGAGGACTTCACCGGCGCGCCGGTGGTGGCGGACAACTCCGGAGGTCACTGGCGGCTCGATCCGATCACCGCCGACTGGACGTCGATCGAGCCGGCCGAGCGGCCGACGCTCGCGCTGCCCACCGTGTTCTGGTCGTTGTCGTCGGCGAGCTGGGTGTTCTTGCGCCCGGCCGACGTGGCCTCGGGCGGCACCGAGTTCGCGCGCGAGGTCCTGGCGAACGCCGCGCGGTACCGCGGGTTCCACGGCAGGACCGGCGACTCGCTCCTGGTCCCCGGTGCGGCCGGGGTCGAGGTGCTCACCATCGACTGGCCGTACCGCACCCCGGCCCTTCCCACCTGCTCCGCGGCCGTGCCGGAGACGTGCCTGAGCTCGGGCCGCCAGATCGCCGCCGAGCTCTCGGCGTTGCCGGGCGCGCTCGACGAGGCCACCCGCCAGCTGAACCTCGCGTGCAGCAGCGGCATCCACCGAGGCTGCTACGAGGTGGTGGGGTTGCAGGAGCCCGCGAAGGCCGCCGACGTGGCGACCTGCGTGAACGGAGACCTCGGGGCGTGCAACCGGATCGGGGCGGAGCGGTTGGACCGCGACCCGTCGGCGCCCGAGCCGCTGGTGATCGGGCTGCTCGAGTACTCGTGTGCGCTCGAGGGGTCGGGCACGCTGGGTCAGCGGCTGCGCAGGCTCGAGGACGTGGGCGCGGGCTGCATGATGTTGGTTTCGGCGTACGACGCGCTGAAGATGCCGGACCAGGCCTTGCTGAACTTGGACCAGGCCTGCGTGCTCGGACGTTCCGACGCGTGTGATCGCGCCACCGAGCGGCGCGAGCTCGCGTTCGCCGCGCGCACCGTGCGCGAGTGTGAGGACGAGGCCCTGCCGAACGCGGCGTCGTGCGTCGATCTCGGAAAGCTGCTGCAAACCAAGCCGGTGGCGGCCGCGAAGCTCGACGACTTCGGGGCGTTCCTCCGGGGCTGCACCCTCGGCGCCGCCGAGGGGTGCCTGCTGCTCGGCGACTACGTCGATCGGTGGGGGATCGAGCACCCGCGGGTGGTCGAGGCCGAGAACCTCCTGCTCACCTCGTGCAACGCGGGCGAGATGCGCGCCTGCCTCGGCGCGGGCGACCTGCTGGTGCGACACGAGCCGCGGACCGACGCGTACGGCCAGGCGTTGCTGCTGTTCGACCGGGCGTGTGACGCGGGCCTCGGAGCGGCGTGTGTCGACGGGGCCACCCAGCGCCGAATCGGGGACGCCCGCAAGGTCGAGGCGCCGCCGCAGCAGGAGATGTGGACCGCGGCGTGCTCGCTGCACAGCGCCCCGGGCTGCGCGGGGCTCGGCGAGCGGATGTCGCGCGACAAGGACCTGTGGCCCGACGCGTACACCGCGTGGACCAAGGCGTGTGATCTCGGGAGCCCCACCTCGTGTTCGAACCTCGGTGAGCTCGTGCGCAACAAACACGAGCCGCTGTTCGACGGGGAGCAGCCGTTCGACAGCTACCTCCGCCGCGGCTGCGACAACGGCGACCCGGAGGGCTGCTTCCTGCTGGCCGAAGACGCGCTGCCGAAGGCCGGCCAGCCCGACGAGCCGACGTACCTGCTGCTCGAGCGGAGCTGTGAAGGGGAGTTCGGCCCTGGGTGCGCCGAGCTCGCCACCGTGCACCTCGGGCGCGAGACGAACTTCGACGAGGAGATCGCGGCGCGCCACTTCGACACCGCGTGTGAGAACGGCCACTACGAGTCGTGTAAGAGCCTCGGGCTGATGTACCTGAAGGGCAAGGGCGTCGAGCGGGATCGGGCGAAGGCGAACGAGCTGCTCGATCGGTTCCGGTTGAACGCGCGCCCGAAGTACCTGCGCGTCGGGTTGCAAGCCGGCCTGCCGTCGGTGGTCGGCGCAGAAGGTGAGCTGATCCTTCCGATCCCGTTCGGCCCCGCGATCGGCGTGTCCGGCGGCTACTCGTACGTGCCTGGGGGCGGCGGGGTGCTGTTGTTGGCCAAGGGTGCCGACCAGGTGACCCCCGCGCCCGATCTCACCGTGATGGGCGCCACCGTCCGGGTGTTCCCGAACCACCAGGCGCGCGGTGTGTACGTCGCCGCAGGGATCCACCAGCTCACCCCGAGCGGCTCCGGAGTGGACGCGGCGAAGTACCAGCGCATGGGGTACAGCGGCAAGTTCGGGATGCGCAACGACGCGAAGCTGCTGTACTCCGGGGTCGAGTTCGGGATGGGGGTGTTCGAGGCCGTCGACCCGTACGACTTCGACCCGGACGCCGATCACGCGGCGATCCCGCTGCTGCTACCGACCGTGGCCCTGTCGTTCGGTCTCGCGCCGTTCTAAGGTTCGTCGATGGACATCGACACCCTCGAAGCGCTCGCGCTGGCGGACGACCGCGACGCGGCGCTCGCGACCCTGGTGCCCGGCACCGACGACCACGACTACTACCTCGCGCTCCGGCTGCAGCACCGGGGCGAGCTCGACGCCGCCGACGCGGTGATCGAGAGGTGGCGTCGGCGAGGAGGGACCGGCGAGCGCGTCGAGGCGATCGAGCGGCGGCAGCGCTTGCTCCGGGTCGACCGAGAGCCGCCGGGCCCGAGTGAGGCGCTCGCGCCTGGCGTGCCCCTTCACCACGTCGCCGAGGTGGTGC
>JBEBJC010001131.1:0-2744 GCA_040080105.1 Myxococcota bacterium | reverse complement strand
GCCCACGACACCACCGCGCCGGGGCCGCCCTCGCGGTACACCCGCTCGAGCTCGGCCTTCGCCTGCGGGACGGCCCGGTCGAACACCGCCACGAACAGCTCGGGGCCAGGGGCGCCGTCGAGGGTGAGCGTGCCGGGCAGCGGGACCAGCCCGTCGCCGGTGATCCGCTCGGGGGCGTCTCCCGCCGCCGGCCAGAACACCGACACCACGCCGGCCCCGTCGACCGACAGCACCACCACCCCCGAGTGGCCGGTGGCGCCGACCTTGAACCCCACCACGTCCTCCGCCCCGAGGGGCGCGCCGCCCCACGGCTGGAGCTGGTCCCCGCGCTGCTCGTACAGCTCGATCGCGTCTCCGGTGCGCAGGCGGACCTCGGGGCGCGCCGGGTCGTCCGGGCCGAGCCCGGTCACCGCGATCAGCGCGACCGCCGCCACCGCGAGCAAGCCGAACGCCCCCGCGAACAGCCGGGTGTTGTTCGCCCCGGCGGTCGGCGGGGCCTGGTCGACCACCGACCGGGCGCGCCGCCGCAGCGCGTCTGCGTCGAACGGGGCGACTTCGGACCGCGACCGTTCGACCGCGGCGAGGTGGGCCCGCCCGGCGTCGGTCAGCCGCGGCTCGAGCGCCGCCCGCTCGTCGTCGGTGAGCTCCCCCGTCGCGTACCGGTCGAGGGCGAGGTGCGACGGGCGGGCGCCGTCGTTGACCCGTGCGTTCGGCTCGATCATGACTGGCTCCAGAACAGGAACAGCGCCGCGACCGCGGCCAGCGCGACGCCGAACCGACGCCGCGCCTGCTCCAAGAAGGTGTTCACCCGCTTGCGCACCGTGGGCACCGAGATCCCCACCAGCGTCGCGACCTCTTCACGGGTGCAGTCGTCGAAGAACGTGTGCACCACACACGCGCGGGTCTCGTCGTCGGCGCCGTCGAGCAGGGCCAGGATCCGCCCCTGGTCGACTTCGGTGCCGTCGGTCCCGGACGACGCCGGGCCGCCGAGCTCCTCGCGGTGGTCCTCGTGTTTCCGCTCCCGTCCGCGCCGGTTGCGCAGCTGGTTCAGGCAGTAGTTCGTGGAGATTCGGTACATCCACGTCAGCGGGCTCGACTGCGCCCGGAACTGATCGGCGTTGCGGATCACCCGCGCGAAGGTCTCCTGCACCGCGTCGTTCGCTTCCTCGTCGTTGCGGAGGATCGAACGGCACCGGTGGAACAGCACGTGGGCGTACCGTTCGTACAGGCGGGCGAGTTCGTGGTCGGTCAGTTCCATGGGGGGCGCTCACTGGATAGACCCGGCTGGGCGGGAATTCGGAAACGACTTTCGGATCCTACCCGCGGAGCACCGTGCGACGCTCGGGCCATCTGGAGCAACGTGAGCCGATCCGGCTCGGAGATCCGGCACTCTCTGCGGTCGCCGCCGAGGCCCTGTCGTGCACCGGCGACGTGGAGCGCGCGACCCACGGGTTCCACACCTGGCCGGCGGGGCTGCACCCCGACGCGGCGAAGCTCCTGATCGGCGCGCTGCCGGGAGACTCGGTGCTCGACCCGTTCTGCGGCGGGGGCACCGTGCTGGTCGAGGCGCAGATCGCCGGGCGCCGCGCGGTCGGGCGCGACGTGAGCCCGGTGGCGCGGCTGGTGGCGCTCGGCCGCACGGCGACGCCGGACGACGCGCTGCTCACCCGGGTGCGCAGCGCGGCGCGCAAGCTGGTGGCGGCGGCCCGCACCGCGGACAAGGCGCCACCCGAGCCGATCTTGTCGGCGGTGCGCGAGTGGTACGCCCCACACGTGGGCTGGGAGCTCGAGTCACTCCGGTCCGGCATCGCGGCGTGCCCGGCCGACGTGCAGCCGCTGCTGTGGCTGTGCTTCTCGTCGATCTTGGTGAAGACGAGCTTCCGCAAGTCGGACACGAGCGCGCAGCGGGTCAAGCACGACCGCCCCCGGGGCACGGCCGCGGTGCTGTTCCACAAGAAGGTGCGCGAGCTCGGGCGTCGGCTCGAGGCGCTGCGCGCGCTGGTGCCCGCCGGGACCCCGCCGTCGGACGTGCAGCTCGCGGACGCGCGCACCTTCACGCTGCGCCAGCGGGTCGACCTGGTGTTGACCTCGCCGCCGTACCCGTCGACCTACGACTACCTGCCGATGCAGCACCTCCGCACCGTGTGGCTCGGTCAGGACGCCGGTGACGGAGAGATCGGCGCGCGGCGGTACTGGCGGGCGGGCGGGGCCGACGCGCGGCGGCAATGGATCGCGGACACCCACGCGTGGACCGCGCGGGCCGCGGCGGCGACGAACCCCGGCGGCCGGTTGGTGGTGGTGATCGGCGACGGCCTCACCCCCGCGGCGGAGATCGACACCTCCGGACCCACCGAAGAGGCGGCGATCCGCGCCGGTCTGGTCACGATCGCGCGCGCGAGCGTCCCTCGACCGGACTTCGCCCGCGAGACGCTGCGATGGGAGCACTGTTTCGTGTTCGGGCGCGCGGCCGGCGAGCCGGTGGGGTAACGTGCGCCGAACGTTTCCGGAGAGCCCATGCGAATCGCACCGTTGATCGTCCTGCTCGCGGCGTGCAGGGGAGGGGAGGACACGAAGACCCCCACCCCCACTGTGCCCACCGATTCCTCCAGCACCGAGATCGACACCGACACCGACGCAGACGCGGACACGGACTCGGACACCGATGTCGACACCGACCTCACCGACACGGCGTGGTGGGTGACCACGGGTGACACGGGCGGCGGCGGGACCACCTCGGGTGGCTC
>JBEBJC010001130.1:0-2744 GCA_040080105.1 Myxococcota bacterium | reverse complement strand
GTCCGGGACCTCCTCACCCCGTGGCGCACGTGGAGCGCGCTGCGGGATCAGCTCGGCAGCGTGCGCGGGGTGTACCTCGCGGGCGACCGGGTGCGCCGCCGCGACGACATGGGACGGCAGGGTGAGCTCGTGCTGTTGCTGCACGGGTTCTTCCAGACCCGGAACATCTGGGAGGTGATGGAGGACCGGCTCCGCCACGACGGCTACGGGGTGATGTCGTTCAACCTCGGCGGGCTGCTGTACCGGTTCAACACCCAGCCGGTCGATCGGCTGGCGGAGCAGATCGCGGCGAAGATCGAGGCGTTGGCCGGCAAGCACGGGTTCGACCGGCTGCACATCGTGGGCCACAGCAAGGGCGGGTTGATCGCGCGCCGGTACGTGCAGCACTTCGGCGGTGACCAGCGGGTGAAGTCGGTGACCACCCTCGGCACGCCGCACCACGGCACCCCCACCGCGCTGGTCGGCGTCGCGTTGATGGGGTTCGGGGTGATCCGGTCGTCGGCGGGGGAGCTGCTGCCGAAGTCCCGCCTCGTGTCCGCGCTCAACCGCGACACGTTCCCGCCCGACATCCCGCTCACGTCGGTGTACTCGCACGAGGACCTGGTCTGCCCGTACTGGGCGTCGGTCCTCCGGCCCCGGCCCGGCGAGGAGGGGCACCTGACCAACGTCGAGCTGCGGGGGGTGGGGCACAGCCAGCTCGTGTGGGACCCCCGGGTGTACCGGGTCGTGCGCGAGCGGTTGGACCTCGCGTCGGAACTGTGGAAATCTCGCGACGTCGAGCGGAGGTCCGGATGAGGCGCATGTCGATCGCGGTGGCCGTGGTGGTGGGGCTCGGGCTCGCGTGTACGGGTCCGGCGGAGTCGCCCACGACCGGGCCTGGGATGGGCGGGCCGTCGGCTTCCCCGGATCCGGCGCCCGCGCCCGTGCCCGCGCCGCCTCCCGAGCGGCGGCGCGGCAAGCGCAAGGCCGGCGGCGGCGGTCGCGAGGGCAAGGTGCGCAACCCGAGCGCGGTGGAGCTCGAGACCTGGGGCTACGGCGACCCGCGCGACTACGCGTGCACCAGCTGCGACCGGGCGAAGTGTGACCCGTCGGTGCGGGTGAGCTCGGGCGACGGCCAGGCCCGCCGGATGCTCGACGGCGACGCCGACACCGCGTGGTGCCCGTCGGGCGCGGTCGGAGAGAAGATCACGCTGTCACTGCCCGCTGGGTGCAACGTGTACGGCTTCTCGATCCTCGGCGGCGACTTCGCGACGTCGGCCTCGCTGCGCGGCTCGGCCCGGATCGCCGAGCTCGACGTGACGCTCGACGGCAAGCGGTACGTGGGCTACCTCGACGACCCCGCGGAGGCCTCGTTCGAGCGCGCGGTCGACGCTCCGGCGTACTTCGAGGTCGAGGCCCAGCCCACCACCCGCGAGTGGGTGTTCGAGGTCGCCGACGTGTACGGCAGCGGCAGCGCGTGCGTTTCGGAGCTCCGCCCGTACCTGTTCCCAGCGCTCGAACAGTAGGCGCCGAGGCCCGGGCGTCGCGTTAGGCGCGTGGGGGGAGGCCGCCATGGGGCGTGATCCGTACAAGGACGCGGGTGTCGACATCGAGGCCGGCGACGCGCTGGTCGACCGGATCAAGCCGTGGGCCGCCCGCACCAAGCGCCCTGGCGTGATCGGCGGCATCGGCTCGTTCGGCGGCCTGTTCTCCCTCGAGGGCAAGTACCGCGACCCGGTGCTGGTGTCCGGCACCGACGGCGTCGGGACCAAGCTCCTCGTGGCGCAGGCGCTGGGCAAACACGACACCATCGGCATCGACCTGGTGGCGATGTCGGTGAACGACGTGGTGGTGCTCGGGGCCGAGCCGCTGTACTTCCTCGACTACTACGCCACCAGCAAGCTCGACGTGGACGTGGCCGAGCAGGTGATCGCCGGCATCGCGCGCGGGTGCGAGATGGCGGGGTGCGCGCTGCTCGGCGGCGAGACGGCCGAGATGCCCGGGATGTACCAACCCGGGCACTACGATCTGGCGGGGTTCGCGGTGGGGGTGGTCGAGCGCGACCAAATCCTCGACGGCAGCACCATCGCGCCGGGCGACCGGCTGGTCGGGGTCGCGTCGTCGGGGTTGCACAGCAACGGGTACTCGCTCGTGCGCAAGCTGCTGGTCGACTCCGGGCGGTTCGACCTCGCGGCCGATCCCGGAGGGCTCGGTCAGCCGCTGGGCCTGGCGCTGCTCGAGCCCACCCGGATCTACGCCCGGCTGCTGCTCGACCTGCGCAAGGTGTGGTCGCTGAAAGGCGCAGCGCACATCACCGGCGGCGGGCTCCCGGGGAACGTGCCGCGGGTGCTGCCCGACCACGTGGGCGCGGTGATGTGGCGCGGCAGCTGGCCGTTGCCGCCGATCTTCGACCTGTTGCGCCGCGAGGGGCAGCTCGACGAGGCGGCGATGGTGCGCACGTTCAACTGCGGGCTCGGGATGGTGCTGGCGGTCCCGGCGGCGCAGGCCGAAGATCTCGCGGCCTCGATCGGCGGGTGGGTGGTCGGCGAGGTGGTCGAGCGCCGGGGTGAGGCCGACTGGGAGCTCACGTGACCCGGGTGGCGGTGTTCGCGTCCGGCTCCGGCACGAACCTCCAGTCGTTGCTCGACTCGGTGCACGGGCGGGCCGCCGAGATCGCGGTGGTGGTGTCCGACCGCGGGGCGGCGGGCGCGCTCGATCGCGCCCGGGCGGCGGGGGTGCCCGCGGTGCACGTGCCGAAGCGGGCG
>JBEBJC010001129.1:0-2749 GCA_040080105.1 Myxococcota bacterium | reverse complement strand
CGGAGGGCCCATGGCGCTCGGTCTCGACGTGAACGGCCCCGGCAACCCCCTGCGCGACCTGTGGGATCGCGCGGCGCGGGTGCCCGGTGGGACCTGGGTGTTCAGCCGGCTCGTCGGCCTCGCCGCGCCGTACACCGGCACGATCCGCGCACGGGTGGTGCGCCTCGAGCGCGGGCGGTCCGAGGTGGTGATGGCCGATCGCCGGGGCCTCCGGAACCACCTCCGCTCGGTGCACGCGGTCGCGCTCGCGAACCTCGCCGAGCTCACCGGCAACGTCGCGCTCGCGTACTCGATGCCCGACGACGCGCGGTTCATCGTGGCCGGGATGGACCTGTCGTACGTGAAGAAGGCCCGCGGCACGATCACCGGCAAGTGCGAGTGCCCGGTGCCCGAGACCTCGGCCCGGGTCGAGTACCAGGTGCCGGTCACCCTGTTCGATCCCTCCGGAGAAGTCGTGGTCCGCGCGACCCTCCGGACGCTGGTGGGACCGAAGAAGGGCGCGCCTAATAATTAGCCAGAAACCTGAACTCCCGAAGAACGGACTTGACAATGGTGGCGGGGTCCGTAATGAATGGGCCGTGAGCGAGGGACGAAGCGCCCTCCACTCACCGTCCGGGGACTCCACAACCGCCCGACTCGTCGGGCAGAGAACCCGGTGAGACCGTGCCGGTGAACGGGCACGGTGAACCCGCGGGCCCGGTCCGGCGGGTCGAAGGTCTGCACCTTCGGCGCCTGTCGAAGCGTGTGTGACCCCACGTACCCGAGTGCCCACGCGCGGCCGGGCCGTGTTCCGGCGTCCGCGTCGTTCGAGCCTGGGGAGCTTCGTCCCCTGGCACCCATCCCGAGGGCAACGGACATGGTCCGTTAGATGGCGATCAACCCGACGAACCCGGTCATCATCCAGGGCGACGGCAAAGTCCTGCTCGAGACACGTCACTCGCAGTTCGATCGCGCACGAGATTTTCTGGCGCGGTTCGCCGAGATCGAGAGCTCGCCCGAGCTGTTGCACACCTACCGGATCACCCCGCTGTCGCTGTGGAACGCAGCCAGCACCGGGATGACCCGCGACGAGATCGTGGAGACCCTGCGCGGCCTGTCGAAGTTCGACATCCCGCAGCCGGTCCTGCAGACGATCGACGACACGATCGCGCGGTACGGCCTGGTCCAGCTGCGCCCACACCCGACCGAGCCGAAGAAGCTGATCCGGGTGCACTTCGAGACGCTGTTCGTGCAGAAGATGGTGCTGAAGACCGCCACCGGGTCCGAGATGCTGCGGCCCGACGGGCGGCGCGAGCACGTCATCGACGCGGGCATGCGCGGCATCTTCAAGCAGCGGATGCTGCAGGAGCGGTGGCCGGTCGCCGACTTGGCCGGCTTCACCGAGGGTGATCCGATCGCGTTCACCCTGCGCGACACCATGAAGTCGAACGGCAAGCCGTTCCGGATCCGGGACTACCAGCGCGAGGCGGCGGACCGGTGGTTCATGGACGGCCGTCCGGCCGGCGGGCACGGGGTGGTCGTGCTCCCGTGTGGGGCGGGCAAGACCATCGTGTCGATGGTCGCGATGGCGCGCACCGGCCAGCACACGCTGATCCTGTGCAACAACCAGACGGCCGTGAACCAGTGGGTGCGCGAGCTGCTCGACAAGACCACGCTGACCGAGGCCGAGGTCGGCGTGTACTCCGGCACCGAGAAGCGGATCGCGCCGATCACCGTGGCCACCTACCAGGTGCTCACCTGGCGCCGGGCGAAGGACCGGGACTACGAGCACCTCCACCTGTTCCGCGACCACAACTGGGGCCTGCTGATCTACGACGAGGTCCACCTGCTCCCCGCGCCGGTGTTCGGCGCCACCGCCGAGCTCCAGGGCTGCCGGCGGCTCGGGGTGACCGCCACCCTGATCCGTGAAGACGGGCGGGAGGGCGACGTGTTCAGCCTGGTCGGCCCGAAGCGGTTCGACCTGCCGTGGCAGGTGCTCGAGAAGCAGGGATTCGTGGCCGAGGCCGAGTGCTACGAGGTCCGGGTGCCGCTCGGGCCTGCCGATCGGACCCGGTACGAGCGGGCCGACGAGAACGAGAAGTTCCGCCTCGCGTCGGAGAACCCGATCAAGGTCGACGTCGTGCAGGCGCTGCTCGATCGGCACGTCGGCGAGCCCACGCTGATCATCGGGACCTACCTGAACCAGCTGAAGATCCTCGCGCGCGACACCGACGCCCCGCTGATCACCGGCGAGACGCCGCAGCGCGAGCGCGACGTGTTGTTCGCCAAGTTCCGCTCGGGCCAGATCTCGCGCCTCGTGGTGAGCAAGGTCGCGAACTTCGCGATCGACCTGCCCGACGCGTCGGTCGCGATCCAGATCTCGGGCTCGTTCGGGTCGCGCCAGGAAGAGGCGCAGCGCCTCGGCCGGATCTTGCGACCGAAGGACAAGCAGGCCCACTTCTACACGGTCATCACCGCCGACAGCAAGGAGCAGGAGTTCGCGATGAAGCGACAGCTGTTCCTCACCGAGCAGGGGTACCGCTACCACATCGAGGAGTACGCCGCGAAGTAGCGCGGGCTGCCGTCGCGGGCCGTTCGCGCCCGCCCCGTTCTTCCGGCGGTCCGCCGCCGGAACCACCGTCCCGGGCCGAACCCGGGACGATCACCCGAGGACCGCCCGACACCGGGCGGTGCAGTGAGTCGAGGAGCCGATGTCGGACGAGTTCGAGGTGGACGCCGGGCCCGAGGGGGGCGCCGAGGGGGGCGGTGG
>JBEBJC010001128.1:0-2749 GCA_040080105.1 Myxococcota bacterium | reverse complement strand
ACCAACCCCACCCACAGCCCACCGCCGCCCGCGGGCGTGCTGCGGCAGTTGCAGCTCGCAGCCGCCACTCCGTTGTCGACCCCGTCGCAGTCCTGGTCCACCCCGTCGTCCGCGAGCTCCGGGAACCCCAGCCCCCGGCTGGCGTCGTGGTCGTCGCAGTCGCTGCCGTCCTTCACCCAGCCCGTCGGCGGGCACGCCGTGATGGTCTCCGTCGCGGCGTCCCCCTGGCCGTCACCGTCTGCGTCCGCGTACCAAAGGCCCAGCGGGCCCTCGCCGTCCGACACCCCGTCGCAGTCTCCGTCCAGCCCGTTGCACTCCTGCGTCCCCCCCGGGTGCGCGTTCGCGTGCAGGTCGTCGCAGTCCGTCCGGTCCGTCACCCAACCCGCCGTCGGGCCACACAACCACTCCGACATCGACGCGTCGCCGTACCCGTCTCCGTCACTGTCCAGGTAGTACGTCGAACGAGACTCGTCCTCGATCCCGTCCACGCAGTTCGAGTCGATCCCGTCACACACCTCCTCGCCCCCGGGGTACGCCGTCGGCTCGTCGTCGGCGCAGTCCCCGCTGGTCTCCGCGTACCCGGGCTCCCCTTCGCAATACCCCACCTGCGGCTCCACCCCGTACCCGTCCTCGTCCGCGTCCACGTACCCGACCAGCGCTCCCAACACTGTCTCGTCGTTGTCGTCACAGTCCCCAGAGACGTCGACGAAGCCAGCCGGGGCCGCACAAGAAAAAAGCGACGCTCTCGCGTCGCCTAGTCCGTCTCCATCGTTGTCGTCGTACCACTCGGTCGGACCCAATATGTCCGGGTCGGTGTCATCGCAGTCGTGGGGGTCCCCTTGCGCCACATACCCACACGGCCCGACAGGCAGGAAGCACTGCTCGACGATCAAGTAGGTGCCGACACCATCGAAGTCGCAGTCGTGAAGCCACAGCTGCTGGTCGGTCACGCCGGGGTCGGCGTCGTCGGACAGGGCGTCGCAGTCGTTGTCGCCTCCGTCACACACCTCGGCGTTGCCCGGGTAGTTCGCGCCGTCGGCGTCGTCACAGTCGTGCAGGTACGGCTCCCCGTCCGCGTCGCTGTCCAGGTACACGTCATCGGCGGCGGTCACCCCGGGGCCGGCGGCCGGCCCGCCGTAGGCCCCGATGTCGTTCGGCGTGCCGTCCAGGTCTTCGTAGGCGGCGCCCGGGTCACCGGCGTCGAGCAGCCCGGAGGTCACCGGGCTCGGCCACAGCTCCCCGGTCAGGCAGTTGGTCGACACCCCCGCCAGGTCCGGGTCGCCGCCGGTGGTCTCGTTGGTCCCGGCCAGCACCCCGCCGTTGTTCAGCGTGCCGCCGTTCCCGTCGAACCAGTTGTACGCCACGGTCGGGGCGCCGGTGACGGCGAGGGAGATGCCGAAGTCGGCGTTGTCGAGGAACAGGTTGTTCCGCGCCGTGAACGTGACCCCCGCGGCGCCCGACTGGATGGCGCCGAGGCCGGTGTTCCCGATCAGGTGGTTGTTGGTGATCGTCCAGGCGCCGCCCTCCGCGAACAGGGCGCCGCCGCCTGTCGCGAGGTTCTGCCCGAAGATGTTGTTCTCGAGCGTTCCGGAGGACTGCAGGTCTCCATGGATCGCGCCGCCGTTCGCGGCGCCCACCGCGCAGAACCGGCTGCGGCGCACGGTGAGGGTGCTGTCGATGGAGTAGATGCCGCCGCCGGTGCTCGCGGCGCCGCCGTCGAACACGCACCCATCACAGGTGAGCGCGACCCCGGTGGCGTGGATCGCGCCCCCGTTATCCGACGCCTCGGTGTCGATGAAGGTCACGTCGGTGAGCGTGACCGGCGTGGCGCCGTTGCCGTCGACCCACAGAGCGCCGCCGTTGGTGGCCAGTTCGACCCCGACGGTGCCTGGGAAGGTCACCCGGGTCAGCGCGACGGAACCAGGAGAGGCGAGGTTGATCGCTCCACCCTGATCGCCGGTGTAGGTCGTGTCGAAGGTGACATCGGTCGCGACGAGCGACCCGCTGATGCTCGTGATCGCCCGCTGCCCAGCACCAGTGCCCACGACCGAGAGGTCGGTCAGGGTGAGCGTCTTCCCCCCACCGATCGTGAGGATCGTGTTGCCCGTGCTCGACTTCAGCGTGGAACCAGAACCCGTGATGGTGACGCTCGCAGAGACGGTTACCGGCGCGCCCTCGGTGAGGGTGCCCGGGTCGAGCTCCAACACGTCTCCATCGATGGTCCCTGCTCCTCCTGCGAACGCCGCCGTGAGCGTGGTGAAGGACGCGCCGTCCCTCACGCGCGTCACCCCTCCCAGCGCCGTGCTCGGCGCCAGCAGGCCCACCATCCCGATCCATCGTATCGTTCTCACGTTCGGCCCCCTCGATTGGCAAGTCTATCGGCTTGCGCGGGAAAGGGAAAGAGGAAATCTGAGGCCGGAGGACGGGCGCGTCGAACGAGGTTCGAACCGGGTCCGCTCGCGGGTGCGTCAACGGCGCCCATCCCGCGCGGTTGGCAGGTCGGGCACCGGTCGCTCCCTTCGACACCACCCCCGTCCCCTGGGCGGCGACGCGCTGAAGACACGTGTCGCGGAAATTTGAGGGCTTAGCTTCGGGCGCCGAGATCGCTCGAACTGCCCTGGCCCTCTCCCGGGCGGTGAGGCGAGTTCCAGCCCGTCGCGGTAGGGACGCCCGTTGCCGGGCGCCCCCCGCACAGATCCCGGCGAGCGGAACTACCGCACCGGGCTCCTGCCTTGGATGCTGACGGCCA
>JBEBJC010001127.1:0-2754 GCA_040080105.1 Myxococcota bacterium | reverse complement strand
TGGGAGAGGGGGAGCGGCCGAGACTATTCGGCCCTCCCGACGCTCTCGTTCAGCGCCGCAGGCGGCGGCGCAGGAGCAGGGTCGGCAGCAGGCCCACGAGCCAGACCGACCCGCCGGGGGTGGTCGACGCGCAGCCCGAGCAGCCTCCGCCGAGCTTGACCTCGCCCGGGTCGGCGATGCCGTCGCAGTCTTCGTCGGTGTCGTTGCCGACCACCTCCTCTGCGCCGGGGTACGCGTCGGGGTTCAGGTCGTCGCAGTCTTCGGGGATGTCGTACCAGTCGTACGGGGTCAGGTCGGCGCAGTACGCGTAGGGCTCGCACTCCGGGTCCCACACGTAGCAGCCGCCGTAGCCGTCTCGGTCGGTGTCCGCGTACCCGTACGACGCGCCGAGGAGCTCAGGGTCGTACTGGTCGATGTCGTAGTCGCAGTCGTCGTCGACGGAGTTGCAGATCTCGTCGGCGTCGGGGTTGATCAGCGGGTCGGTGTCGACACAGTCGTCGGGGTTGTCGGTCCACTTGGCGTCGTCGGGGCAGCCGACCTCGATCGTGACATCCTCGTTGCCGAAGCCGTCCTCGTCGGCGTCCTCGTACCAGATCGACGGGGCGACGCCGTCGTCGACCTCGGTGTTGCAGTCGTCGTCGACGAGGTTGCAGACCTCTTGTGCGTCGGGGTTGATCTGGGAGTCGTTGTCGTTGCAGTCGAGCGCCAGATCCTCGGTGGTGGCGCCGACCGGCGGGTCACAGGCGTAGATCGGAGCACCGAGCTTGTCGCCGTAGCCGTCCTCGTCCGCGTCGGTGTAGTACGCGGTGCCGCTGTCGGCGTCGCCGTCGGCACCGCCGCAGTCGCTGTCGATGCCGGAGGCGTCACACTCGTCGGGGGCGCCGGGGTAGGTGCTGCTCTCGCTGTCGTCGCAGTCCCCGGGGGTGGCGGTGGTCCCGTTGGGGGCATTCTCTACACAGTACGCATCGACCTGGTTGTCGTCGCCGAAGCCGTCGCCGTCCTGGTCGAGGTAGAACAGGTTGCTGTCGACGGCTCCGAGGTCGGGGTCGCCGTCGCAGTTCCGGTCGGCGCCGCCGTCGAAGCAGTACTCGTCGGCGCCCTCGTAGGTGAAAGGGTCGGAGTCGTCGCAGTCGTCGACGTAGTACTCGTATTTCTCGGCGGGGAAGTAGTCGCAGTCGGTGGGCAGGAAGCAGGCTTGTTCGGCGATGAAGCCGCCGTGGCCATCCTTGTCGCAGTCGGGGTACCACAGGGCCTGGCCGGTGATGCCGGGGTCGGCGTCGTCGACGAGGCCGTCACAGTTGTTGTCGCCCCCGTCGCACACCTCGACGTTGCCGGGGAAGTTGGCCCCGTTCTCGTCGTCGCACTCGTGCAGGTAGGTCAGGCCGTCGCTGTCGGCGTCGGCGTACACGAAGTGGGCGGAGTCGACCCCGGGGCCGGCCTCGGGGCCGCCGTACGCGCCGATGTCGTTCCGGGTTCCGTCGAGGTCGTCGTACGGCACACCGTCTTCGCCAGCGTCGAGCAGGCCGGAGGTCACCGGGCTCGGCCACAGGTCCCCGGTCAGGCAGTTGGTGGACAGGTCGGCCAGGTCGGGGTCGCCGCCCGTGGTCACGTTGGTCCCGTCTAGGGTGCCGCCGTTGTTCAGTGTGCCCACGTTGCCGTCGAACCAGTTGTGGGCGACGATCGGGGTGCCGGCGGAGAACAGCGAGATGCCGAACCCGTCGTTGTCCAGAAACAGATTGTTCCGCGCTGTGAGCGTGGCGCCCGTGCCGCCCGTTTGGATCGCGCCACCGCCAGTGTTCCCGATCACGTGGTTGTTGGTGATCGTCCAGGCGCCGCCGAACGCGTACACGGCGCCGCCGTTCCCCGCGGTGTTCTGCCCGAAGATGTTGTTCTCCAGGGTCCCGCCCGAGGCCCCGTAGATCGCGCCGCCGTTGCCTCCGCCGTTCACGCCACAGAACCGGCTGCGACGCACGGTGAGGCTGCCACCGCTGGAGTAGATGCCGCCGCCGTTCGTTGCTGCGTCACCGCCGTCGAACACACACCCGTCACAGGTGAGCGCCACGTTGCTCGCGTAGATGGCCCCGCCGCTCTGGTCCGCCTCGGTGTCGATGAACGTCACGTCGGTCAGGGTGACCGGCGTGGTGCCGCCCCCGCCGACCCACAGCGCACCCCCTTGGTCGGCGAGCGGGGTGCCCGCGGTGCCCTGGAACGTCACCCGCGTCAGGGTGACCGAGCCGTTGGACACATAGACCCCCCCGCCGAAGTCGCCGTCGTACGCCGTGTCGAACGTCACGTCGGTCGCGATGAGGGTGCCCGTGGTGCCCGTGACGCCGCGCTGGTGAATCCCGGTCCCCACGATCGAAAGGTCCGTGAGGGTCAGCGTCTTCCCGCTACCGATGGTCAACACGGACGTGCCCGCCGCGTTCGCCTTCAGAGTCGCGCCCGGGCCGGAGATCGTGAGGTTGTCGTTGATCGTGACGCTCCCGGCCTCGGTGAGCGTGCCCGCATCGAGAACCAGCGTCTCCCCGTTCGCGGTCGCCGCGTCCGCCGCCGCCGCCGTAAGCGTCGGGAAGATCGCGCCGTCACTAAGTCGCGTGACTCCGCCGAACGCCGTGCCCGGCGCCAGCAGGCCCACCCACCCGATCCATCGTGCTGCTCTCACTGCTCGCCCCCAGTAGGTGCCCTACTCTAATCGGACTGTGCCGCAGAGGGGAAGGGAAATCCGGGGCCGGTGGACGCCGCCAAGGACCTCGT
>JBEBJC010001126.1:0-2761 GCA_040080105.1 Myxococcota bacterium | reverse complement strand
CGCCGGGGTCGAGCATCTCCCACGCGGTCTGGCTCACCGCGTCGAGCGGCCCGGTGAGCACGCCCTTGCCGGTGTTGTACGCCGCGTTCAGCGGCAGACCCCACAGGCTGCGCGACGCGCGGTCGGTGAGCGACTTCTCGAACGTCTCGAGCTTCTGCGCCGGTCCGCCCAGCCCCAGCGGCTTGCGCGCGCTCCCCAGCGCCTTGCCCACCCCGTGGGTCAGCGCGGTGGTCCCGAGCGACCGGAGCAGGTTGTTCGCCGCCTCGTCGAACGTGTGGTTCGCCGGGTCGACCATCTCCTCCAGCACCGAGTGCGAGATCGAGGTCGCGGCCGCGACCATCATCGACGCGAGGAACCCCAACCCGGCGGGGCCGGTGATCGCCACGGCCACCAACAGGATCAGCGCGTCGGCGAGGGCTTCGAGGAACGACAGCAAGCTGGCCCGCGCCTCCTTCAGCTCCTTCAACAGCCGGTCCACGTCTTCGCCGCGGGCGCGCAGGCGCCGCAGCGCCTCGTCGCTCATCGTCCCGTCGCCAGTGGCTCGGCCCTGCTCGAGCCCGTACCGGTGGTAGCCGTCGCGGTATCGCTGCCGCTCGCCGTCGGTGCCCGACCCGCTGTCCTCGTGCCGGAACGTGTCGGCGCGCTGGTTCACCTCGGACCGGGCGATCCGGTCGTCGCTCATCAACATCGCCTTCTTCGCGGCGTAGTCCGCCCCTTCGCGCGAGGCGCGCCGCTGCTCGGCCGGATCGGCGCTGGCGGCGCCCGCCGGCGCGGCGAACCCGAGGCGCGCCGCCACCTGGTCCGAGGTCAACCGCAGCACCCGCGCGCGCAGGTGGCCCTTCATCTCGAGCAGCGCCTTGTCGCTCGGGCGATCGGCGACCGCCCCGCCCATGAACACCTTGCCGTTGGGCCACAGCTGCCGCAGGTCCCCTCCCCCGTCGGAGAACCACGCGAGGGTCTCGACCGAGAGATCGACGTGGTGGTCCACGAACCGGTTCTTCGCGACCAGGTACTCGGGCTCGAGCAGGAGCCGGCTCTGCTCGTCGGTCTCGCCGCGCCACCGCGCCTCGGCCGCCAGGTACGCCTCGAACTTCGCCGCGAGCGTGCCGTACTCGGGGGTGGGGCCCGGGCGGTCGACGTTCGACCACCCGAGCGCGGTCTCGGGGCTGGCCTCGTCGATCGCGGCGAGGATCACCGCTTGGCGGTCCTTGCCCTGGAACCCGACCGCGAGCAGGCGGGGGGTCGGGTCGGCGAGATCGAGCAGCGAGGCCTCGATCGCGAGCACCGAGTCGTCGTCGATGTCGAGCTCCCCGTCGATCCGCTCCCAGATCGCGCGGCGCTCGGGCGCGTCGAACCTCCCGCCGGCCGGCGCGCCGGGCGCAGGCTCGACCCGCCCGCGCGCGTGGCACGCGACCGCGACCTTCAGCGCGTCCACCGCGCTGCGGCGCGCGTGCAGGAACCGGGCCGCGTACTGCTCGACCCAGAACGCTCCAGCGCGGTCCGGGGTCGTGAGCGGGGACGCGGCGTTCAGGTACGCGTCGAACCGCTCGCGCGGACCGGGCAGCAACGACCCGCGGACCCGCGCGGCGAGGTCGGGATCGGCGCGGAGCGCGGCGAGCTCGGCCTGGGACATCGCGAGCACCACGCCCAGCGCCTTCTCTCCGTCGAACTCGGTCTGGTACAGCGCCCCCGGCGCGCGCACGTTGCGGGTCGCTTCGAGCTTCGCGCGGCCGTCGGACGCGAACAGCGACGAGAACACGCGGTCGGCGTCCTTGTCGTCCGAGCCGCCGTCCTCGAGGTCGGACGCGAACCGGCGCTGGCTGAACGGGTCGGCGGCGACCTCGGCCCGCTCCGCGTCCGACATCCCGTCGATCGACTCCCGCAGCGCGTCCTCGTCGGTGTCACCGTCCTCGATCACCGCGCGGGTGGCCTTGTCCTTGGCGGTCAGGCGGCCGCCGCGGAGCAGCCGCGCCCGCACCTCGAACGCGTCGTCGGCCGACCCGCCGGTCTTCGACGCGAGCAGCTGCTGCACGGCCGGATCGGCGAACGCCTCCCTCCCCTCGCGCTGGAGCCGGGCGTCGACCAGCGCGGACAGGCGACGCGGCTCCCCCGCCGCCGCCGCCACCAGCTCAGGGTCCACGAGCAGCGTCTCCCGCCGCCCCTCGAACCACTTCTGCACGTTGTCCGTCAGGTCTCCCCCGGCGTCGAGCGCGGCGAACACCGAGGCGTGGCCCGCGAGGATCTGGAACAGGTCGTCGTACGCGCTCGCGCCGAGCCGCTTCCGCAGCTCTCCGAGCGACGCGGTGTCGGCCAGCGCCCGGGCGCGGTCGGCGGCGGACAGCTGCAGCACGAGGCGCATGACCTCGGCCTTGCCGCCGGTGCTCCGCGCGGCGTCGACCAGCGGCTGGGCTGCCTTGCCGAACCCGCTCTCGATCTGCGACGCGTACTCGTCGACCCGGTCCGGGTCTTCCGGGAGCACCGAGCCGAGCTGGTACCTGGGATCGAAGCCGTACATGTCGCGGTACTGCCGACGAATGGCCACGAGCTCGGCCGGTCGACGCCGGAGCAGCGCCCGGAGCTCCTCCTGCGCTCCCGGGAGGCGCTCGATCGCCTGGTGCAGGTCGATCGCGGCCCGCCGGGCGGTGCGGTAGCCGAAGTCGGGATCGACCTGGTCCGGGCGGATCCCGAGCTCGCGCAAGAACCCGAACCGGTCCTCCGGCTCGTCGGCGAACACCTCGTCGAGGTCGCGCTGCCAGTCGCC
>JBEBJC010001125.1:0-2763 GCA_040080105.1 Myxococcota bacterium | reverse complement strand
GGGTCGAGGCACCAGTCCGACGTGTTGCCGGCGAGCCCGCGCACGCCGTACGGGCTTCGGTCGAACGGGTACGAAGTCACCGGCATCGGGCGCGGCTGCTCGGCGCTGCTGCGCATGTTGCACCACGTGTCCTCGAACGCGTCGCCCCACGGGTACCGCCGGGCGTCGACCCCGCGCGCCGCCTTCTCCCACTCGAGCTCTCCCGGCAGCCGCCAGGGCAGGCCCGTCCGGTCGGCCTCGTACGCGGCGTACGCGAGGGCGTCGGTCCAGTCGATCGAGAACACCGGCCAGTCGGGCTCCCACAGGTGGCCCTCGGCGTCCGGGACCAGGGTGAACCGCCCGTCCTGCAGGGCGACCGGGGCCGAGCCGCGGTTGCCGGGCGCGCGGGCCCACGCCTCGTCCGTGCGCCCCTGCTGCACCAGCGCGTCGAGGAACCCCAGGTACTCGCGGTTGGTGACCGGGAACCGCCGCAACACGAACCCGTCCAGCCACACGTCCCGCGCGGTCATCCCGTCGCGCTGCGCCCGATCGGCGGCGCCGACGGTGCACCGGCCCGCCGGGACGTACCGCTCGGACGGGGGCAGCGGGCCGGGCAACACGAGCTCGTGCTCGACGTGCTCGAGCCGCCCGACCTGCACCGGCAGCCGCACCGGCGCGTGGCCCGGCGCGGTGACCAACGCCACGTACGAGCCGTGGGCCACCGGCACCTCGCGCAGCGGGGTGACGCCGAGCCCGGCGACCCGCCGCGGGGACAGCCGCCGACCGAGGTCGACCCACCGGAACAGGGTGACCTCCGCGCCGGGCGGGTCGGTGCGCAGGGTGAGCCTCGCCTCGCCGCGCAGGTACGCGGCGTGCCGCCCGCGATCGTGCGCGCGCACCCAGGTGAGCGCGGCGTCTGCGCCCGGATCGCCGGCGCGCTCGAGCCGCGCGTGCTCGGACTGGTAGTGGTCGGCGATCGCCTGGTGCACCCGGTCGAGGTGCGGCGCCTCGCGCTCGGCCTGGCGCAGCGCCTGCAGCACCGCGACCTCGGTCGCGGCGGTCGCCCGGTCGGCGTCTCGGGCCTCCTGCTCGAGCGCCCACCACGGCGCCTTGTCGGCCACCGGCGCGTGCAGCGGCAGCGCGGCCAACCCGGCGCGCGCACGCTCCCGCAGGGCCTCCGCGCGGGCGCGGCCGGTGGTGATCCCGGGCGAGCGGGCCGCAGCCTCGTCGACCCATTGCAGCGCCCGCTCCTCGGCGCGCGCCCCGTCGAGGAACGCGAACAGCGCCTGCGCGAGCTCGGCGCAGCTGGTGAACCGGTCCTCGGGTCGGCGCGCCATCGCGCGGGCGGTGATGCCGACGAGCTCGTCGGGGCCCGCAGGCGCCCCCGGCGGGCCGGCCGCCACCGCCGCGAGCACCTCGCCCGAGCTGCCCGCGTACGGCGGCGCCCCGGCCAACACGTGGTGCAGCGACGCCCCGAGCGCGTACTGATCGGACGCCGGCGTCGGCGGGCCGCCGCTCACCCGCTCGGGCGACAGGTACGCGGCGGTGCCCACGCCTCCGACGCCGAAGTCGAGCAGGCGCACCTCGCCGTACGACCCGAGCACGATGTTGTGCGGCTTCACGTCTCGGTGCACCACCCCGGCGTGGTGGGCGAACGCGAGCCCCTGCGCCACCCGCGCCAGCGCCTCGATCCATCGCCGCAGCGCGGGAGGGCCCTCGGCGACGTGGCGCTGCAGCGAGCGGCCCTCGACCTCCTCCATCGTGTAGAACAGCTGGCCGTCCGGCGTCACGCCCACGTCGTGGACGGTGACGATCGCGGGGTGGCGCAGGCGCGCAGCGGCGCGGGCCTCGGCCAGCAGGTCGACCGGGCGCTCGGCCGACCCGCGCAGCACCTTGAGCGCGAGGGTGCGGTCGAGCACGTGGTCCCGCACTCGCCACACCTCGCCCATCCCGCCTTGGCCGAGCCGCTCGAGCCGCTCGTACCGCTCGTCGGCGCGGGGTGAACCAGCAGGGGGCGGGGGCTCTGGCGTCGGCGCCGGGCCGAACGTCGCGAGGGTCGAGGTTCCGAGCGCCGCGTCGAGCAGGGTGGCGAGATCGTCCACCACGCCGTCCGACAGCTGGTGTCGTTCGCGCAGCGCGTCGAGGCGACGGCGGAGTCGAGGATCGAGCATGCCGCGACAGGATAGCGGGGGATCCGTGCAACCGCCGGTCCACGAAGCGCAGATCCGGATCACCGCCGACCCCGAAGGGTGGCGGGTGGTCGTGGGTGATGGAGCGACCCGCCCGGTGGAGGGGTGGGTCCCGCGGGACCCGCCGTTCCCGCGCGCCCCCGCTGCGCCGCCGCCGGGCCGGGTGAAGGTGCTGCTCGCCGGGTCCGACGCCGGCGCGAACGCCGCCGAGCACGCGACCTCGGTCGAGATCGCCCGCGCGCTGGCTCGCAGCGGCCCTGCGTGGGACCACCTCCAGCTGTTGCGGGGTCGCGCCGAAGCGGTCGGCGCGCCGTTGGTGCTGGTGATCGACGCGCCGGACCTGCACGACGTGCCGTGGGAGCTCACCTCGATCGGCGCCGGCGTCCACGAGGTCGCGACCGGCGGGTTGGTCGCGCGGTGGGCTCACGGCGCGGCGACGGTCCCCGAGGCCGCGCCGACCGCCGCGGTGTGGGTCGGCGGCTCCGACGCGGTGACCACCGGGGTCGAGGCGGCGGCGCGGGCTTCGTTCGCGCGGGCAGGGCTGCGCGAGGTGGGGCTCGACGCGGCGCCGTCGGTGGTGTGGGTGGTCGCGCAC
>JBEBJC010000153.1:0-12571 GCA_040080105.1 Myxococcota bacterium | reverse complement strand
GGGCGGGGCAGCGCCAGGATCGGGGAGGACGGGTGCCCCCGGAGGGGTATCCACCCGGGGGACCGGGATGCCAGTGTCCTTGCGGCGGGCCTCCGGGAACCACCACCGCGCGACCACGCCGCCGCTGTCGCGCGGCAGGTACTGCAGGCCGCCGCCCACCCCGTCGGCGACCGCCCGCGCCACGAACACGCCGAGGCCGGTCCCGCTCGCCTTGGTGGTGAAGAACGGCTCCCCCATCTGGTCGGACTTCTCCGGCAGGCCGATCCCGCGGTCGGCGAGCTCGATCACGCCGCACCCGTCGCCGGCCGACACCGCGAGCGCGAGCGGGTCGGTGGTCCCGGCGGCCTCTTGCGCTTCGCGCGCGTTCTCGAGCAGGTTGATCAACGCCTGCTCGAACGCCACGTCGGGCAGCTCGACCTCGATCCCGTCGCTGCGGTCGGTGACCTCGACGCCGACCGTGGCGCCCCGCGACCACAGGCGGACCGCCTCGGCGACCATCCCCGCGAGCGGGCGGCGCACGAGCCCCGAGGCGGCTGGGTCGCCGGCGCCGATCAGCAGCCGCTCCACGATCGAGATGCACCGGTCCAGCTGGTCTTCGATCGCGTCGACATCGGCCTCGGTGGCTGGGTCTCCGTGCCGACGCCGCACCCGCCGGAGCCGGAGCGCCATCGTGGACAACGGGGTGTTCAGCTCGTGCGCTGCCCCCGCGGCGAGCGTCCCCACCGATCGGAGGCGGTCGGTCCGGGCGGTGCGATCCCGCGCGTCGAGCAGCTCTTGCCGGTTGCGCCGGAGCGACCCGGCGAGCCCGACCACGAACACCGACACCGAAAGGCTCGTGATCGCGAACGACATCCACTGGCCGAGCCGCACCAAGACGCCCGAGGGCAGCGAGTGCTCCTCGTAGTGCAGCGGGAGGTGGGCCGCGAACACGCCGGAGTAGCCGAGGAGCACGGTGAGGGCGAGCAGCGCCGACATCCGCGGAGGCAACATCACCGCGCCCATCGCGACGTGGACCAGGTACAAGTTCGTGAACGGGTTGTCGGGGCCGTCGGCCACCGCGAAGAACGCGGTCAGCGCCGCCACGTCGATCGTGAGGTGGAACAGCACCGACCCGGTGTCGATGTCGTCGTTGAGGGCCAACCGGCCGGTCGACCACAGGTTCGTGAGGACGAGCACGCCCATCGTCGCTCCCCACACGGCGATCGGGAGGAGGCCGTCGAGGAGCTTGAACATGAACGCGAGGGTGACCGCCTGCGCGAACAGCGCGAGCCACCGCAGGCGCACGAGCCAGGTGAGCCAGATCTTGCCCTCGACCATCGCCGACGCCGGGATCCACGCGCCGGGCGCCGAGGGTCGCAGGGTTGGATTGGGGCGCCGCATCGCGCGCCCTCCCTAACCCCCGCGCGTCAGGCGGCGCGGAAGATCAGGGACGCGGAGTTGATGCAGTACCGCAGCCCGGTCGGCGCCGGTCCGTCCGGGAACACGTGCCCCTGGTGTCCCCCGCAGCGGGCGCACCGAACCTCGGTGCGGACCATCCCGTACGCGGTGTCGCGCACCTCGGTGATCCGCCCCGCCGCGACCGGGCGGGTGAACGAGGGCCAGCCGGTGCCGGACTCGAACTTGTCGGACGACCCGAACAGCGACAGGCCGCAGCCCGCGCACGCGTAGGTGCCGGCGGCGTGGTGGTTCCACAGCGCCCCCGAGAACGCGTACTCGGTGCCCGACTGGCGCAGGACCTTGTACGGCATAGCCCCCAGGGCCGCCTGCCACTCGGCGTCGGTCTTGGTGACCGGCTCGACATCCGCCGGGTCCGCCGGCAGATCGAACGCGGGCGTGGTCGGGATCGCGGTCGGCGCTGCCGGCCCCGCCCCCACACACGCGGCTGCCAGCGACATCATCAGGAATGCACGGCGATCCACCACCACGAACCTCCTCGATCGGGCTACGGTCCGCTCGCTCGTTCGGATCGTTACACCGTTGACGACCGGTCCGCGGTGATTCCATTTCGTGCCACCGGTCGGGGGAGTCGTGTCGTCGAGCCTGCGCACACCGTCGTACGCGTTGGTGGGGAGCGGATCCTCCGATCCCCAGCTCGCCCGTTACCTCAAGCTGGTGCGCTCGCAGCCCCGCCTGTCACCGGAGCAGGAGAAGGAGCTGTTCGAGGCGTACCGCGACGGAGACGAGCGCGCGGGTGAGCAGCTGGTGTTGGCGAACCTGCACCTGGTGGTGCGGATCGCGTTCAAGTACCACGCCCGGATGGGCCAGGTCGTCGACCTCGTGCAGGAGGGCAACGTCGGCCTGCTGCGCGCGCTCGAGAAGTTCGATCCTCAGCGCGGCGTCCCGTTCTCGGCGTACGCCCGGTACTGGATCCGCGCGATGGTCCTCCGGTTCCTGATGGAGAACCACCACCTGGCGAGCGCGGCGAACACGCGGGAAGGGCGGCGGTTGTTCTGGGAGATGGCGCGGGAGCGGCACCGGCTCGAGTCGGACGGGGACTCGGCCTCGTCCGGGCAGCTCGCCCGCGCGCTCGGCGCCGACGAGTCCGAGGTGGTCGCGATGAGCCGGCTGTCGTCGCGCGAGCTGTCCCTCAGCGACCCAGGGCCGGACGGCGGGCGGGCGTGGATCGACGTGTTGCCCGATCCCGACGCGGTCGACCCGGAGGCCGAGCTCGAGCTGCGGCGGCGATCCGCGTGGGTCCGGTCCGGGGTCGCCCAGTTCGCCGAGGGCCTCGGGGCTCGGGATCGCCGGATCCTGGAGGCGCGGATCGTGGCCGAAGATCCCGCGACCTTGGGCACATTGTCCGACGAGCTGGGGGTGAGCCGAGAGCGGGTGCGGCAGCTCGAGGTCCGGATCCGGTCGCAGCTCGGCCAGGCGTTGGGGGAGGTGGGTCGGCCGCACCCCCCGCCTGCGGGCGCGTGATCGTCGATCCCGCCTGGCTGGCCCGGTGGCTGGTCTCTCACCACGGGCTGGCGCAGCCCCACGGGGTGGGCGCCGAGGGGGCGCGCACGCTGTTGGCGCGGCTCCGGTGCATCCAGATCGACCCGTTGGACGTGATCGGGACCAACGCCGACCTGGTGGCGCTGGCGCGGGTCGACGGGCTCGCGCGCGGGGAGGTGTACGACGCGGTGCTCCCGGGCCACGGGTTCGAGCACTTCTTCAAGGAGCGTTGCCTGCTCCCGGCCGCTCAGTTTCCGGCCTACCGCGACCGGGCGCGGGCGGTCGGGTGGTGGCGCACGTCCGAGCGGATGAAGCGGATCGACGAGGCCGCGATCGACGACGTGGTGGCGGAGGTGAGGGACCGCGGACCCCTGTTCGCGAATGAGCTGGCGGATCGGGGCCGGGTCGATCCGATCGACTGGTCGGGTTGGAAGGGGACGGCGAAGGCCAGCACGCTCGCGCTCGAGGTCGCGTGGGTCCGGTGCCGGGTGGTGGTGAGCGGGCGGAACCCCGCGGGCAACCGGCGGTACGACTTGCCCGAGCGCGCGCTCGGCGCGGTGGCCACCGGGCCGTCGCCGGCGGACCCGGAGGGCGCGGCGCTGGTGGAGCGGGTCGAGGCGATGGGGCTGCTGCCGCGCTCGGTCGGCCCGTGGTGGGGCCAGCTGGAGGACGTGCGGGTCTCGCTCGCCGACCGCCTGGTGGCCGAGGGGAGGCTCGAGCAGGTGCAGCTCCCCGGCACCCGGCGGGTGTGGCTGGCCCCGGCCGGGTTCCGCGATCGGCCGATCGAGCCCCCGGACGACCGGATGCGGATCTTGGGCCCGCTCGACCCGCTGCTGTGGGACCGGGACCTGGTGCGGCGGGTGTTCGGGTTCGACTACGTGTGGGAGGTGTACAAGCCCGCCGCCACCCGCAAGTGGGGGTGGTACGTGGTGCCGCTGCTGCACCAGGGCGCGCTCGTCGGGCGGGTCGAGGCGCGCCTCGTCGACGGCGAGCTCCGGGTGGACCGCCAGTGGACCGAGGACGGGGCGAGGTGGGACGCCGCCGCGTACCGCGCGTGCCTGGAGCGCCACGCGGAGGCGCTCACAGCCACCCGCGGTGGCGGAACCACCCGAGCATCCCGACCCCCATCACCGCCATGATCCCGAGGGCGAACGGGTAGCCGAACGCCCAGTGCAGCTCGGGCATCTCGTCGAAGTTCATCCCGTAGATCCCCGCGACCCACGACAGCGGGATGAACACCGTCGCCACGATCGTGAGCACCTTCATCACGTCGTTCATCCGGTGGGTGGCGATCGCGAGGTACACCTCGAGCACCCCGGTGAGTCGGTCGCGGCCCGACTCGGTCGACTCGAGCACCTGCACCACGTGGTCGTACAGGTCGCGCAGGTAAGGCTCGACCACCCGGCCCACGAGGCCCGTCTCCCCCTTGTGCATCCGGCTCACCGCCTCCCGCAGCGGGAACACCGCGCGCCGCACCTGGCCGAGGTCGGACTTCAGCGCGTAGATCCGCTCGGGGAGATCGTGGGCGCGGGTGTCGAACAGGTGCGCCTCGATCCCGTCGATCCGGTCCTCCATCCGATCCAGCGCGACGAAGTACCCGTCCACGATCGCGTCCACCAGCGCGTACAGCAGGTAGTCGGCGCCGAGGGAGCGGATGCGCCCGGTGCCGGAGCGGATCCGGGCCCGCACCGGATCGAACACGTCTCCGGCGCTGCCCTCCTGGAACGACACCACGAACCCGGGCCCGGCGACCACGGTGACGTGCTCGGTCCGCAGGGCCGGCGGCTCGCCCTCCGCCAGGATCATCTCCAGCGCCAACACCAGCTGCTGGTTGTCGTACGCGTCGAGCTTCGGGCGGCTGCCGGTGTTCAGCACGTCCTCGAGCGCGAGGGCATGGATCCCGAACTGGGTGGCGAGCTCGGTCACCAACGGCACGTCGTGTACGCCGTCGCAGTCCACCCACACGACCCGCCCGGGCTTGACCCACGCGCGGATGTCCTCGGGCGCGGCGTGGTGGTGCTCGGCGACCCCGACCGCGTCGTACACGAACACGTGCAGCTTGCCGCCGCCTTCGCGCGGGTGGCCGACGTACACCGCCGTGCCCGGCGGTAGACCGATCGTGGGCGGCTTCGCCCGCCGCTTGCGGCTCATCGCGGCGCGGCCGGATCGGCGGGGCCGAGCTGCGCGTTGAGCTGCTCGATCAGCCCCTTCAGCTCGCGGATGTTCGCCGGCACGTGCCCGGGGACCGGCGGCGGTCCGTCGACCTCCACCAGGTGGGACCGGATCGCGCGCCCGTTCGCCAAGAACACCTCCGTGTACACCTTCGGCAGCAAGCCGAGCACGTTCCCGTCGACGTCGACCGCGAACTCGTCGCGCAGGCACCCGGCCTGCAGCACCTTGCGGTCGGCCCAGCTCCACCAGCCGGGGCTGTGCAGGTGGCCGATCACCACGACCCGGTAGCGATCCTGATCGCTCACCAGCCGGTGGTAGTGGTCCGAAGCCGAGGCGTCCGGGTCGAAGCTGGTCGAGCGGTACAAGATCTCCTTGAGCATCGACCACGACAGCTTGCGCATCGGGTCGTCGCCGGACCACAGGCCCACCAGGTACTCGCGGGTCCAGTACTTCCAGAACAGGTTGCCCATCAGCGCCTTGAACTCGGGCAACACCTCGAACACCCGCGGGCGGGGCTTGACCCGGTCGAGCGCCGACAGCTGGTTCTGCAGCGGGATCAGCGTGTCGAGCAGCGCGACCGCCCCCCACGGCAGGTCGAGCAGCTGCTGCCCGTTCCAGTCGAGGATCGGGGCGCGCTCGTCGACCGCGAACATCGGGTCGCCCTGGGAGCCGTGCTCGACCCGCAGGTCACCGATGTCGACCGCGAACCCCGGGAACCACACGCCGGGCACGCCGATCGCCTGGGACAGCGCGCGCTGGACCCCGGGGAACACGAGGTCCGCGTCGTGGTTGCCGATCACGAAGTGCACCCGCCGGGGGGCATCCCCACCGGTCAGGAACGAGCGCATCCCCTCGAGGAACGCCGGGTGCGCGCTCAGCACCCGGTCGAGCTTCGCGAGCGCCACCGCCTCGGTCACGTGGCGCGGGTGCTTGCCGTCCACGCTGGTCTTCAGCAGGTCGAACGTGTCGCCGTTGAACACCAGGTCGACCGGCAGGGACTTGTACGGGGGGTCGTTGTACGACGTGCACAGCTCGGCGAGGAACGGGGAGTGCGGGAAGTCGTCGACCTGGCCGCCCGCGCCCATCTCCACGTCCGACAGCACCACCACCAGCCGATCGGCTCGCTCCGGGATCTGACGCATCGGCGGTCACCATACCGCCGCCGCGCCCGGGTCACCAGGCGGCTTGGAGTTCGGCTGCGAGTCGGGGGGCGCCGGGCAGCGCGTCCACCCGGAGCACGCCGCCGTCCAGCAGCAGCCGCACCCGGTGGTCGGGGAGCCGCAGCTGCAGGTCCACGCTGGTGGTCCGAAACCGCTGGACCTCCGGCCCGAGCTCGCGCGCGAGGTGGTCGTACCGCACGCCGGCCGCGACCGGGCCCGACACCCACTGGACGTACCCGTACCCCCCGGCGGCTCGGCCATCGGGCACGAGCCGAGGGCCAGCCTCGGGGTCGGCGGGGTCGGACGACACCTCGAGCGCGCCCGACGCGCCGATCCCCTCGACGCGCGCCCGCAGCCGGGGCGTCTCGACCCACGCCGCTCCGCCGTACCGCGAGCGGCGGTCGTCCTGCCGCCGACCGACCTGGGCGAACCCGGCGAACGTGACCTCGGAGCGGTGCGCGTCGGTGGCCCGACCCGACACCCACGGCGACCAGGTTCCGCGCACCACCCAGTCCGGATCGCGGTCGTCGCCCGTGCCGAGCTGGCCCTGGGCGAGCGCGGCGGCGCCGCTGACCGCTCCGGCGCCGACCGGCCGGGTCGCGAACACCGCCACCGCCACGTCGCGGTACCCCGAGGCGCCGACCCACCCGCCGTCCGGCGCGAGCTGCTCCTGCAGCAGCTGGCCGGTGGTCTCGGTCACGTCGACGAACTCGGCCGCGAGCGGGTTGCTCTCCAGCGCCTCTTCGCCCAGCGGCAGCTTGAACCGCCCCGCGCGCAGGTGGACGTCGGCGGCGGTGAGCGACAACGAGGCGTCGGTGGCGACCACCGGGTGGACCCGGGTGATCGCGTTGTGGCCCAGCTCGACCGCGGCGAACACCGCGACGGCGTCTACGCCGGGCACGGTGCCCCGCACGCCGACCCGGGCCCGCCGCACCGACAGGTCCCACCCGTCGCCGGCTCCGCCCACGACCTGGACGAAGCCCAGCGGGCGGAGGGCCGCGCCCTCGGCCTCCGTGCCCTGGATCAGCGGCCAGTCGGCGGCGTGCGCGGCGATCGCGAGCGCGGCGATCATTTCTCGGTCGGGTACCGGCGGCGCCAGCCGCGCATCCCGTCCGACACGTCGACCGGGCGGAACCCGGCGTCGGCCAGCAGCCGCGCCGCCGCGTACGAGCGGGCCCCGGACTCGCAGATCACCCAGGTCTCGACCGCGGGATCGAGCTCGCCGAGCCGAGCGCCGAGCTGGTCGACCGGGATGTTCACCGCGCCGGGCACGTGCCCCGACGCGAACTCGCCGGGGGTGCGCACGTCCACCACCGGCACCGGCCCGGCGTCGTGCAGCGCGGCGGAGTCCACCGTGCGCACACCGCCCTGCTCCACTGGCGAGGTCACCGGCACCTCACACCCGAGGATCGCCAACCCGAGCATGCCGCCCTCCTGGGGGTAGGCACTGCAAGGGGCGCGCCAACGGAGGGAGGCGGCGCGGGCGGGGCGTCCGCCCGGTGGGGTGTCGCAACTGTTGCGACTGTCGCGACGGCCGCTACCGGAGCTGGCCGTACACCCCGCCGAGCTCGATGCCGAGGGTGGTGTAGGTGAACGGTACCCCGCCGATGTCCTGCTCGTTGCCGCCCACGTCGGTGTAGTCGTGCCGGCCGGGGATCGCCATCTGGCCGAACAGCGTGCCCGAGATCCCGACGAAGTCCGACACCGGCAGGATCGTGCCGACCTGCGCCCGCAGCGGGTAGTTCGGCAGGTGCAGCCGCTCGTCCTCGTCTTCGCCCCGCCACACGGTGTCGCCGAACCCGAGGCCGCCGCCCACGACCAGCAGCGCCCGCTCGAGGTCGATCGACCGGTCGAACGTGATCACCAGCGCCACGTCGCGGAACCGGGTCCCGAAGTCGAGGTCGCCGGTCATCCCGAGGCGCCAGTCGTGGCCGAGCCAGTAGTGCCCGGTGGCGCCGAACGCGAAGTCGGCGCGCACCTTGTCGAGCGTGGTCGCGTCGGCGCCGGGCTGGCCGTCGACGTTGTCGGCCAGACCCTCCGCGTCCTCGTCGAAGTCGTAGCTCGTGATCTTCGGCGGGAACGCGAGCGGGTAAGCCCCGGGGATGAACTTGGTGCCGACGTGGCCGCCGACCCCCCACACAGGATCCGCGGCCATCGCCGCGTTCGCGAGCAACATCCACATCAGCGCCTCCTCGGGTCCGGGGGACCCCATTCGTTCTTCGGTGCTTCGTTCGGGTCGGGGGTCCCCTGCGCGGGGCGCAGCTCCTCGGGGACCGCCTCCAGGCTCACCCGCACGCGGGTCCAGGTCCGGTACCGTCCGCGCATCTTGTCGACCAGCTTGTGGCGGGCCTCGAGCCGGACGGACACCTCCGGGTGTGCCTCGAGCCACCGCTCGAGCCCGGCGAGCGCCGCGGCCTCGTCGGCCGACTCGGCCACGATCACCGTGGGCACCAGGGGGGTTCGCGCCTTCCTCGGCCCCGCGGCCGCCTTCTTGCGCGACGGCTGGACCCGGGGCGGCTCCCCGTCGGCCTTCGGGTAGTGCGGCGGCCACGGCGCGTCGCCCTGGTCGCGCTCCTGCTGGGCCGCCAGCTCGACCAGCGACGTGAGGTCCCCGGCGACCGCGTCGATCTCGGCGTGGGGGTCACCCAGCGCCGCGAACCGGGCGGGGACGGTGCGCACGGTGAAGTCGGCCGGCTCACACGCCGGCACCTCGTCCCACCGCAGCGGGGTCGACACCCGGGCGTCGGGTCGGGCGCGCACCGAGTACGCAGAGGCGACGGTGCGATCCTTCGCGTTCTGGTTGTAGTCGAGGAACACGCCCACGCGCTCCTCTTTCCACCACCGCGCGGTCGCGAGCCCCGGCATCCTCCGCTCGACCTCGCGCGCGACCGCGAGCGCCGCCTTGCGGACCTCCGGGAACGTCCACCGGGGCTGGATCCGCACCAGCAGGTGCATCCCGCGGGAACCCGAGGTCTTCGGCCACGCGGTCAGGCCGTGCTCCGCCAGGACCTCGCGCGACCCCTGCGCCACGTCGCGCACCTGGGGCCACTCGACCCCCGGGATCGGGTCGAGGTCGATCCGCAGCTCGTCGGGGTGGTCCAGGTCGGTGGAGCGCACCGGGTGTGGGTGCAACGCCAGGCAGCCGAGGTTCACCACGTACAGCAGCGTCGCGACGTTCGTGGCCACGATCTCGTCGGCGGTGCGCATCGACGGGAACCGAAGGGTCGCGGTGCGCACGTACGGCGGCACCTTGGGCGGCGCGCGCTTCTGGTAGAACGGGGGCGCCGCGGCGCCGTTGACGTACCGCTCGAGCTGCATCGGTCGATCCCAGACACCGCGCAGCGCGCCGTCCGCCACCGCGCGGTAGTACGTCGCGACCTCGAGCTTGGTGATCCCGGCCTCCGGGAACCACACCTTGTCGGGGTTGCTGATCGAGACGTCGTGGCCGTCGAGTGACCACACGATCGGGGCGGGCTTCGCCATGGTCCGCAGCATACCGTCCGCGGGCGCCGGCGGGCTGTCGCCGGGCTGTCGCGCGCTACGGGGTGACGGTGCGGGTGGCCCAGTCGATGTCGGCGAACCAGGTGTAGCTGTCCTCGCCGCCGATCGTCTGGCTCCCGGTCCACGCGAGCAGCCCAGCCAGGTAGATGTTCACCGTCACGTCGGTGTCGGCGTTGCGCACGCTCATCGGGTAGTCGTGCACCCACACGTGGTACACGAGGTCTTCGGGCACCGACACGTTGATGTTCTCCGGCCCGTTCCCGCCGATGTCGTCGAGGTCGAGCGACGGGTTGTCGTCGGTGCCGGCGGCGCCCCACGCGTGCCCACCCACACAGTTGGCGTAGTAGCAGTCCTCACTCGAGCCGAGCGCGCCGGCGTCGCGGACGAGGTGCAGGTCCATGTCCTCGCCGCCGTTCGACCAGAACATCTCGACCCACAGGTCCTCGCCCGGGATCACCTCGAGGTCGACGAAGCACGGATCGGACGACACTCCGTACGGGTTCGTGACGACGAGCCGGCCGGTGTAGGTGCCGGCCAGGTCCGCGACGAAGTTGTTCCGGTCCGGGCTGGTGGCGGGCCCGAACGGCAGGACCACCGACGAGCCGGGCGGCTTGCTCGACAGCGACCAGTCGTAGGTCAGCGCGCCGCCGGCCGGATCGGACGACCCCACGCCGGTCCAGTCGACCTTGTCGACCAGCGCGGTGGCCGGGTTCGGCGCCACGTTGCACACCGCCTGCGGCTTGGTGTCGACCGCGACGATCGACGCCTGGCACGACGCGGACTCGCCCAGGTCGTTGGTCACGACGAGCTCGGCGGTGTAGCGGCCGAGCTCGTCGGGGTCGAACCCCGCGAGGTCGGGGCCGGCGCCGGCAGGGAGGCCGACCGACGAGCCCGGAGGCGCCGCGACCAGGGTCCAGCTGTAGGTGAGGGGTCGTCCCGCGGGGTCACTCGAGTCGGACCCGAACCACGTGACCGACTCGTCGGGGATGATCGGGTTGACCGGGAGCGCCGCGCACACGGCCTTCGGGGTCGAGTTGCCCTCGCCGCGTACGTCGACCGCCAGGTCGCCGAACTGGGTCACCTGGAACACGAGCTGGCTCGCGTACGGCAGGGGCTCCGGCGGGGTGAACGCGATGTTCATCGACCGCGACTCGTTCGGTGCGAGCGTGATCGGCTGCAGCAGGCCGAGCCAGAACGGCTCGTCGACCCACGCGTTCACCAGATCGAGCGGGGCCGACGAGGTGTTGGTCAGGGTCACCGACCGCACCGCGTCGAGGCCGACCTCGACCACGCCGAAGTCGATCGGGTTCGGCTCGACCAACAGCCCCGGCAGGCCGGCGAGCGCGCGCAGGTCGACGGTGGCCTCGGGGGTGGCCGGATCGTCGCTCGCGATCTTCACCTGGCCGAACTGCTCGCCCGACTGGGTCCCGTCGAACACCACCGACGCCTCGAGCTGATCGCCGGGCTCGAGCACGCCCCCGCTCGGATCGCCGCCGAGCGAGAACGCGGACCCGTCGATCGTGGTGGTGCCCAGCGTCAGCGTCGACGCGCCGACGTTCGCCACGATGAAGCCCTGCTCGGGGTGCTCGTCGTACGGCACGCTGCCGAAGTCGATCGCGACCGGGTTCACCGAGATCACCGGGCTCGCCTCGGGCACCTCCACCGGGTCCTTCGCCACGTTGTACTCGCTGCACCCGCCGACGACCGCGAACACCCACCACCTCATGCCACCACCCCGCGCGAACGGCGAACGTTACCACGGGCGCCGCCCGGCGGGAACCATTCGATCCGACGGACGTCCGTCGGACGGAGACGGACGAACGCCGGGAACCCTCGGGCATCGTCGGTGCACAGTCCCTCGGCGGGAGGTCCACGTGGCGGACGACGAGCAGCGGGGAACGTGCGGCGCCGAGACGGGGTTCGCCACCGGGTGGCCGGCCGGGCGCGAGCTGGAGATCGAGCTGCCGGAGGAGCGGGCGGAGCCCACGCTCGACGGACCGTGGCTCGACGATCCGTCGTACGAGGTGGGGGCGTTCCTGCTCGGGTTGTCGATGCGCGGTGACCGGTGAAGGTCGGGGCGTACCCTCAGGGGGCCTTGGCGGCCGCCTCGATCCGTTGCTTGGTGGCGGCCGGCTGGGTCGCGCCGCCGATCAGCGCGCCGTCGTCCATCTTGCCGACCGACAGGTTCACCCCGAGCAACCCGCCGGTCGCGTCGACCACCGGGGCTCCGGTGGTGCCGACCAGGTCGAGCGTGCCGTCGTCGTACTGGAAGAACAGGTACCCGGCGTCGGCTTGCACCACCTTCGCGGGCCAGCTGGTGCCGGTCTTCCCCTTGACCGAGGCCAACAGGTACACCTTGTCGCCCACCTTCGGCGCCTTGGCGGCGAACGCGAGCGGGGCCAGCGGGGTGGTCGCGAGGGACTGCGCGTCGTACCCCGTGGCGGCGGGCACCTCGAACAGCGCGATGTCGCGCGTCGCGTCGACCCCGTTGCCCATCGGTGCGGCGTCGGCGACGACCACCACCTTGTTCGACCGGGCGCACAGCGTGGCCGGGGTGTAGGTGTCCTTCGCGGTCATCGCAGTGACGCGCTTCGGCAGCTCGGCCGCCGGGATCTGCGTCGGCAAGCCACCGGCGAGCCCGAACACGCTGTGAGCGGTGACGAGCAGCTGCTTGTCGCCGACCTTCACCGCGAACATCAGGCCGGCCTGCGGCGGGTTCTTGCCGTCGACGGTGTAGGTCGGAGCCAACACCGTACACGCCGCCACCGTCGGCCCGGTCGCGGCGGGCGGGGTGGGGGCCG
>JBEBJC010001124.1:0-2764 GCA_040080105.1 Myxococcota bacterium | reverse complement strand
GGGTGGCGCCGTCCGAGGTGTCGCCGGTGCTCGACGTGTCGTCGACCACTTCCGGGGTGGTCGTCACCAAGGAGTTCTTGCAGAAGATCCCGTCCGGCCGCACCTACCAGACCGCTGTCTCTGCGGCCCCGGGGGTGAAGGCGGAGGGCCGTTCCGGCAAGAAGGCCCGGGACGCCGCACCCGCCGCCGCCGAGCCAGCCGCGCCCGCCGTGGCGGTCACGGCGTCGTCGATCGATGTGGTCGTACCGAGCGTCGGCGCGGCCGTGATGTACCAACACCTGCTGCTGCCGAGTGACACCGCGTGGGTGGTGTCGCTCGAGGCGCGGCAACGAAGGGGGAGTCGATGAGGTTCGTTCACGCCGTGGCGGCGATCGGGGTCGCGTGGTCGGGGGTCGCGCGGGCGCAGCCGGTGGCCGAGCAGGTCACGCTGACGCTCGACCAGTTCCTCGACCTGTACGAGCGCACCAAGACCCGCCCCGATCCGGAGGAGGAGGCCCCGCTGCAGTGGGCGCTCGCGTCGGCCCGGTACACGGGCGAGGTGGTGGTCGAGGACGGCGAGCCGGTGTCGGCGGTGTTCCAGGGGCGGTTCCGGGTCGACAACCTGCGCAGCACCGGGAAGAAGGGGTCGTGGATCCGGGTGCCGCTGCTCCCCGCGAGCGTGGCGGTGCGGGGGAGCCGGCTGGGCGCCGAAGACGCGCCGCTGGTGCTGGAGAACGGCTGGTACACACTGGTGACCGATCGCGCCGACACGTTCGAGGTCACGATCGACTTCGCGGCCGCCATCACCACCGGCGACGGCTCGAGCGGGTTCGTGTTCGACCTGGCCGGATCCGGTGCCACCGAGGTCGAGCTGGCGGTGCCGGCCGAGGGCGCGCTCGACTTCGTGATCGCGAACGCCAAGCTCCAGGAGGACCGCACCGTCGGCGGCAAGCGAGTGGTGGTCGCGACCCTGCCGGCGTCGGGCGCCCTGTCGGTCCGGTGGCAGCGCGAGATCCCCGAGGCCGAGAAGCAGGCGGCGCGGGTGTACGCCGAGGTGCACACGCTGGTCGGCGTGGGCGACGGCCTGCTCACCGCCCGCGCGACGTTGCAGGAGACCATCCTGTTCAGCGGCGTCGACAGCGTGAAGGTTCAGATCCCGGCCGGGATGACCGTGGTGGGCGTGTACGGCGCGGGGCTGCGCGACTGGTCGGTGGGGGCCGACGGCGCGTTGACCGCGCAGCTGAACTTCGCCGCCGAAGGGGCGTACACGCTGACCGTGGACCTCGAGCAGGTCCTGCCGCCCGGCTCGGGCGGGTTCGACCTGCCGCTGGTCCAGCCGATCGGGGTCGAGCGGTCGAAGGGGTTCGTGGGCGTGCAGGCGCTCGGCAACCTCGAGCTCCAGCCGGGCGCGATCGAGAACTCGGCCGCGGTCGACGTGCGGACGCTGCCCGCGACCATCGTGGGCGCCACCGAGCAGCCGGTGTTGCTCGGGTTCAAGTACCTCGGCGGAGACGCGAAGATCCCGCTGTCGGTGAGCGAGCACGACGAGGTCGACGTGCTCGTCACGTTGATCGACACGGTCGACGCCACCACGATGTTCACCCGGGACGGGCGGCGCCTCACCTCGGTCACCTACCAGGTGCGCAACAACCGTCGCCAGTTCCTGCGGATGAACCTGCCACAAGGCGCCGAGCTGTGGAGCGCGTCGGTGGCGGGTAAGGCGGTGCAGCCGGCGAAGTCGTCCGAGGGCGCGGTGCTGGTCCCGCTCGTCCGCTCGTCGGCAGCGGGTGGCGCGCTGGCCGCGTTCGCGGTCCAGGTGGTGTACGTCGAGAGTGGGGCCGCGCCGGACCACGGGCGCGGCACGTTCGAGGCGCACCTGCCGCGGCCGGACGTGCCGAGCACGTGGGTCGGCTGGACCGTGTACGTCCCGGCGAACGCGAAGACGCCGAAGCGCAGCATCGAGGGCACGCTGCGCGACGTGGAGTACCTCACCCGGCCCGCGGCCGCGGCCGCGGTGTACGAGGTGGCCGCCCAGAACCAGGCGGTCATGGGCGACGCGACCGCGATGATCAGCGCTGGCGGCATGGGCGATGGCGCCGCGCCGGTGTCGGTGACGCTCCCGGTCGATGGACGCCCGGTGCTGTTCGAGAAGGTGCTCGCGTTGGACGAGGACCTGTGGGTGTCGTTCGACTACCGCGGCCTGGAGAAGTGACCGAGCGCGCGGGTACTTCCTCGGGCGATACCGCGCGCGCTTGCGTCCGGCCCCACCTTTCGGGTAGGACCGGGTGTCGTCCCAGGATCAACCCGATGTTCGTCGTCCTGCTGCCGGCCCTGTCCGGCTGCGACTCGCTGCCCACCACCAACCCCCAGCCCGAGCGAATCTCCGGCGTGTGGGAGCTCCACCAGGACAAGTTGACCGACAAGCAGGTCGACGCGGTGGACTTCCTGCTGGAGAAGTACCCGGGGTGCACCTGGGGCCGGATGACGTGGGACTTCCAGGCCGACCACCTCGAGGTGGCGCTCGACCTGTTGTGTCCCGCCGGGGTGGGGGACTACTACGGGTGCGAGGTCTCGGTGCGGGTCCCCGCCACCTGGGACGCGGCCGCCGGGAAGCTGGTCGTGCCGCATCCGGTCGCGGCGCGGTCGCGCACGGTGGGCATCGGCGAGGAAGCGATCGGCGTGCCCACGAGCTGCGAGGTCGCGGTCGCCGCCGGGGATTACCCGGTCGCCCGCGTCCGGAACGAGGACTGGCGATGGGAGATGGCGGCGCCGAACGGGCACGTGT
>JBEBJC010001123.1:0-2767 GCA_040080105.1 Myxococcota bacterium | reverse complement strand
CCGAAGACCCGGTGGAGCTGCAGGAGTCACACGAGCACGCGTTCCCCCTCCCCCGCCCGACCCTGTTGCTGCCGAAGCCCGAGCGGCTCGAGGTCGAGGGCGAGCGCCCGGCGAGGATCCGGACCCCGGCAGGCTGGCGGGCGGTCACCCGGTGTGCGGGGCCGGAGCGCCTGTGGGGCGAGTGGTGGGCGTCGCCGCCGCTCGACCGCACGTACTGGGTGGTGGAGGTCGAGGGGCGAGCGCTGTGGGTGTACCGCGACGGCACCGGCTGGTGGCACCACGGGTGGTTCGACTGACCCCGGTCGGGCCACGGCCGGCGCCTACGCCACCTGCCGCATTCGTCATTTTTCGCGGCACGGACATTGCGAGTGAGTGAGTGAGTGAGTGAGTGAGTGAGTAGACTGAATCATCGGTTGGAGCGACCATGACCCTGTCTCTCGGGTGGATCCTCACGAGCTGCACGCTGCCGGTTCAGCGACCCGACCCCGCCGCCCGCGGGGGGGTGGTCACCGACAGCGGCACCCTGCCCCCCGCGGTGAGCCGTTGCCCGGCCGACGACCCGAGCTGCGTCGATCTGGCCACGCTGCCTCCGACCTGGACCACCGACGAACCGGCCTACTTCGACGTGATCTCCGGCGCCGACTTCGACGGAGACGGCGTCCAGGACCTGCTGGTGGTCACGTTCGACCCCACCACCCAGCGCACCCGCTCCTCGATCCGGTTCGGCGGCGCCGAGCCGTGGACCACCCCCCGCTCGTTCCCGAACGACGAGGACCTCGGGTTCGACGGCCTCGGGGTCGCTCGCGACCTCGACCACGACGGCCAGATGGACCTCGTCGTCGAAGGGACCGTGTACCCCGGCCCCCTCGCGGCCGGCCGAGCGCCGGTGGCGATCGGCACCCTGCCGCCCCTGGGCAGAGCCCACTACGACGGCGACTACGACCTCGACGGGTTCACCGACCTCGTGGTGTTCGAGCCGTGGTTCAACGTCTCGATCTGGACCGGGCCGTGGACCACCTGGCTGGTCGACCCCCCGACGCTCCACCTGACGATCCCGTGTGAGGGCGAGCTGTACTTCGACTGGGGCACCGCACAGCTCACCACCACCCCCGACCTCGACCAAGACGGCCTCGGCGAGCTGTGGGTCGCCGGCATGTGGCCCGGGACCAACCCGAACTGCCGAACCTACCGCCTCCCGGTGGGGCTCACCGGCGAGATCGACGTGCCTTCGTCGTTCGCGCCGGCGGAGCTCGACCCCCCGCTGCCGGTCGGCGACCAAGACGGCGACGGGCGGGTGGACTGGTGGATCCCGACGTGGCCCACGACCGGGAGCCAGATCGTATCCGGTCCGGTGACCGAAGTGGACGGCGCATGGACCGGTCGCGAGATCGGTAAGTTCGGCGGCAAGTACCAACCGTTCGGGTGGTCGGTGATGGGAGACGACGCCGAGGACTTCGTGCTGATCCCCGAGGCCGGTTGGGCAGAGGTCACCGGGTTCGTCGCCGGCGGCGAGAACGGTGAGTGGCGAGCCGGGACCGCCGAGTGGACGGTCTTCGATAGCCGCTATGGTGTGAAGGGCGTGTTGGATGGCGCCGTAGTCTTCGTGTCCGACGATGCATGGAATCACGCGTTCGTACAGACGCACAGCCAATAGTCCCAGTCTGCCACAACATTTCCACGAACGCCGCGCCACGGCGTGCTGGAGTTCGCATGCTCGCTCTGTATGCAACACTCGTCGACGGCCATGCCCAGGCGCAGCTCGGCACTACCGAGGTCGTGCGGACCTACAGCACGGACTTCCCTCGGCGCACCGCCCTGAACGCGTCGATCACCGTGGCCGATGGCTCGGTGTGTGGATCGCCGCCGAGCACGCGGTCTTCACCAACCAAGGCACCACCTCGGTCGACCTGTTCCGGAAGAGTGGCGGGTCCTGGCCTTCGAAGCAGCTGGGAGTCGACCAGCTGGTGAACGACGGCGGCATCGGGAGCCCGGTGGAGTCGGTGGACTGGGACGTGGAGACCGAAACGCTGCACGCGGCGTTCGTGGCGAAGCGAGACTCGCAGTTCGGCGCGTACGACGTACGGCACTGGAGCGTCCCCGGCTCCACCCTGTGCCCGTGACCGGTGCGCGGTCAGGGTGCGAGCCACACCGCGGTCGCGACCCCGGAGCCGACCAGCGCGGCGGCGTGCACCATCCCGAACCGCTCGAGCCCGTGAGCGAGGTCACCCTGGACCCACCGAGCGACCAGCAACAACCCGACCGCGCTGGTCCACGCCGCCCCGAGCAGCGCCCACGGCGCGCCCACGACGAGGCCCGGCACCCCCGTGGGCACGGCCAACGCGGCGGCGAGACCCGCCGTGAGCCACGGGTCGCGCCCGCCGGTGAGCCGGATCACCGGGTACGACAGCACCCCGCCCATCAGCAGCCCCAACACCGGGAGCGCGACGGCGACCAGCGCGGCTTCCGCCGCCCACGTGCGCAGCGATCGGACCATTCGCTCCCGTAACCTGCCCTCGAGGGCTGGATCTGCGGGCGGAACGCTGGACTCCACGTGGACGGCCCGTGGCGGGTGGTCGTGACGTCGCTCGGTCCGGATCGGGGGACCGCCCTGCAGCTCGTCCGCCGGATGTTCCCGTTCCGGCCCGTGGCGGAGGCGATGGCGGCGCTCGGTGACCCGTCAGCGAAGCCCGGAGGCCCGACCCGTGGTCGTCGGGTGATCAGGGTGGCGGAGGTTCGTCCATGGCCGACACCCGCAAGATCCGCGATG
>JBEBJC010000152.1:0-12590 GCA_040080105.1 Myxococcota bacterium | reverse complement strand
GAGGGTGGGTACGGCGGGGGACGTGTCCGAGGACCGGTCACTACGAGCGGGGGATCACGCCGCGGGCGCGGGCGAGGCGGACCTCGATGCCGCGGATCACGAGGCGGGGTTCGGCGGCGAGCAGGCGCTCCGCCACCGCGATCGGCAGGCCGACGAACGACTTGCGCTCGAGGATGGTGACCCGACCGACGTCGCGGCCGGCGACCCCGTGCTCGGTGGCCAGCGCCCCGACCAGGTCGGCCGGGCGGATGCCGTGACGACGACCGATCGCGACGAACAGGTGCGCCTCGTCCCCGTCGGCGGGGACCTCCTCTTCGGTCGGAGCGAGATCGACCCGCCGCTCGCGGGCGAGCCAAGCGACGGCGGAGGCGGCCAGGTCCTCGATCGACAGGCCGGTCGCCTCGACCGCCTCCGCCAGCCACCGCTTGGCGTCGAGCGGGTGGTCGGCGTGCCCGGAGACCAGCGTGGCGAGCAGTCGCTCCTGGCGCACCCGGGCGATGTCCGCGTCGCGGGGGACCGGCATCTGCTCGATCTGGACCTTCAACACCCGCTCGAGCGACCGCACCTTGTGGCGCTCGGCCGGCATCACGAAGCTGATGGCCAAGCCTTCACGGCCCGCGCGGCCGGTCCGCCCGATCCGGTGCACGTACGACTCGATGTCGGGCGGCATGTCCATGTTCACCACGTGGGTGATCCGGTCCACGTCGATGCCGCGCGCGGCCACGTCGGTCGCGACCAACACTTGGACCCGACCCGACTTGAACCGGCTCAGCACCAGCTCGCGCGCGGTCTGCGACAGGTCGCCGTGCAGCGCGTCGGCCGCGACGCCGAGCGACGCGAGCGCGTCGGCGGTCTCGGCGCACGCGATCCGGGTGCGCACGAACACGAGCACGGCGTCGCTCTCGATCACCTGCAGCACCCGCTGGACCGCCTCGACCTTGTGGCGACCGGGCACCAGCATCCACCGCTGCTCGATGTGGTCCGAAGCCATCCGCTGGCCTTCGACCGCGATCTCCACCGGGTCTCGCTGGTGCTTCGACGCGATCCGACGGATCGGGTCGGGCATCGTGGCAGAGAACAGCGCGACCTGCCGGGTGGTCGGGGTCGCCGCGAGCACCTGCTCCACGTCGTCGATGAACCCCATCCGCAGCATCTCGTCGGCCTCGTCGAGCACGAGGACCTCGAGCTTCGACAGGTCGAGCGTGCCGCGGGCCATGTGGTCGAGCACCCGCCCCGGCGTGCCCACGACCACGGTGGCGCCCTGCCGCAGCGCCTTGAGCTGGGGCTCGTACGCCGAGCCGCCGTACACCGACACGACCTTCACCGGCAGGCCGTTGGCGTAGTCCACGAACGCCCGGGTGACCTGCAGCGCGAGCTCGCGGGTCGGGGTGAGCACGAGCGCGCGAACGCCCTTGCCGCCCTCGCGCACCCGGTCGAGCACCGGCAGCGCGAACGCGGCGGTCTTGCCCGAGCCGGTGCGCGCGCGCCCGATCACGTCGCGCCCCTCGCGCAGCGGCGGGATCGCCGCGCACTGGATCGGCGTGGGATCGGTGAACCCGAGCGCCGCCACCGCGGTGACCAGCCGGCGGTCGAGGCCGAACTGTTCGAACCCGGCCCCCTCACCCGCCCCGTCTTCGTCGAGCGGGGTTGCCCCGAGGACGGAGTCCGGGGACTGAGACGGCCGCAGGACGTTGTCCGAGGACTGAGGCGTCCGCAGGACGTTGTCCGAGGACTGATCGTTCGAGTCGGACACGGTGGCTCCAGGGGGGGCGGGCGCACCCAATAGCTCGGTCTGCCATGGCGCGCGCGTCCGAATCGGATCCCCGACGGCGCGCTCCGAGGAACGACCCCCTGGCGCGCCGATCGTTGGTCCGTGTATGGTGTGCGGATCATGAGCCACGCTGCCGCTGGTGGAATGTACGGTCTGCTGGTCGGCGACGCCCTCGGCGTGCCGTACGAGTTCCACGTCCCACAGAACCTCCCGCCCCCCGACCAGATCGAGCTCGAGCCCCCACCGGAGTTCCGCCGCAGCCACTGGGAGCAGCCGCCGGGCACGTGGTCCGACGACGGCTCGCAGGCGTTGGTGCTGCTCGGCTCGCTGCTCGACCGTGGCGAGCTCGATCTGGACGATCTCGGCGCGCGGCTCGTGCGATGGTGGGCCGAAGGTCTGGGGTGGGTCGACCGACCGTTCGACATCGGCAACCAGACCTCCGACGCGCTGCTGGCGCTGGAGGCCGGGGTGCCTGCCCATCGCTCGGGTCCAGCGGGCGAGCGGGACAACGGCAACGGGTCGTTGATGCGGGTGCTGCCCCTGGCGCTGTGGCACCGCGGCTCCGACGCCGAGCTCGCGCGCGACGCGGCCCGCCAATCCCTGCCGACCCACGGACACCCCCGCTCGCAGCTGTGCTGCGCGCTGTACTGCTTGTGGGCGCGGCGGATCGCCGAGCGGGCCCCCGACCCTTGGCAGGCCGCCGTCGACGCGATCGAGGCGATCGGGCTGCACCCCGAGGAGCTCGACAAGGTGCTGGCGTTCGATCGGCCGCGGGGCAGCGGCTACGTCGTCGACACCCTTCACGTCGCGCGGATCGCCCTCGCGGCCGGGTCGTACGAGCAGGTAGTGAAGCGCGCGATCGCGTTCGGGCTCGACACCGATACGACCGCGGCGGTCGCCGGCGGCCTCGCGGGCTTGCGCGACGGCGTGGAGGCGATCCCCGAGCGGTGGCGTGCGGGGCTGCGGGGCGTCGAGCAGGTGGAGCCGCTGCTGGCCCGGTTGGCGGCGCGGCTGGAGACCCAGTGAGCGCGTTCGACGCGTGGCTGGAGAGTGGGTCTGCGGTCGAGGCCGACTGGTCGCCGCACCTCGCGCGGCTCGGCGCCCGCGGCGAGCTCGGGCGGGCCGGCCGGTGGCTGCTCGACGTCCCCGCGCTCTCGGCGCCGTACGGGTGCGACAGCGCGGGATGTACCCCGCGGCTGCGCCAGCCAGGGATGCGCAGCTGCTGCGCGGACCTCGCGGTCGGGATCTCACCGGCGGAGGAGACCGCCGTCGCTGCGGCGCTCGGACGGGTGGCCCGGTACCTGGCGCCGATCGACGAGCGATGGGCCCGCGGCGCGCCCGCGTGGCGCGACGACGACACGCTGACCCGGCCCGGCGGTCGGTGTGTGTTCGCGCACCGCGCCCCGGGCCTGCGGTGCGCGCTGCACGAGGTCGAGGACCTCGACGGGCTCCCGCGCGGCGCGCTCAAGCCGCTCCCGTGCCGCCTGTTCCCGCTGTTCGTGGTGGATCTCGGCGACGGTCGGCGCCTGCTGACCGCGGTGCATCGCCGCACCGCGGCGATCGCCGAGACCTACCCGGCGCGGCGGTTCCCGTGCCTGGTGGACGCGGCGAGACCCCCGCTGTGGGAGTCGTGCCGCGACACGCTGGTCGAGCTGTTCGGGTCGCGGACCTACCGCGCCATCGACGCCGAGATGCGGCGCCACGCGACGGCTGCGCCTGCCGCCGGGCATGATGCGCCCTAAGGAGGGCCGATGTGGCTGTGGGTCGTCGCGAGCTGCACCGAACCGTCGACGTCGAAGCCCGACTCCACCACCCCGGACTCCACCGGCCCGACCACCGACAGCGCCCCGCTGACGAGCCCGGAGACCGCCACCACCGGAGCCACTGCCGACACCGGTCCCGAGCCCACCGGCGGGCCGGATCTGCTGCTGTCGGGAGACCCGGCGCACCTCACCGCGATCGTCGAGCTGGCGTGGGGGGTGTCGTTCCCGCAGGCGTGGTTCGTGTCCGGGATCACGTTCGCGGAGGGCAGCTACCACTGGTCCGGCGCGACCGCGGTGCCCTACGCGGGCCTCGAGACCTGCGAGGTCCGGGTCGACCGCCCGGACTACGACGCAGACTACCTCGACGCGGGAGACCTCACGCTGTCCACCTCGGTCGACACCCTCACGTTGTCTCCGGCGTTCACCGGCGGCTACGTCGCCTCCACCGACCTGGCCACGATCGATCCCCGGGGCAAGGTGTGGTCGGTGTCGGCGGCCGGCGACGTCCTGCCGCCGTTCTCCTTGCCCGACGCGATCACGTTCCCTGCGGGCGAGCTCGGCGTGGACGCCCCGATCGACGACGCGCAGGTCGACCGCGCCGCGCCGCTCGAGGTCCGGTGGACGGGCGAGCCCTCGGCGTTCGTGCAGCTCGACCTGATCCCGATCGACCGACACGAGTGGGCCCGGTGCCGGGTGGCCGACGACGGCGCGTACGACGTGGACCCATCGGTGTTGGGTCTGCTGACCGCCGGCAGGCTCGAGATCACGGTCGCCCGCGCCGAGGTGGCAGGGCCGGCGATCGACGCGGGACCGACCTGGGTGCAGCTGATGACCCGCCAGACCACCGAGCGGTTCGTCGACCTCCTCCCGTGACCTCGTTACCGTCGACCCAGACCCCGAAGAGGAGGTTCGGTGTGGTGGACGTGGCTCGCGTGCCGAGCCGCCTCGTCGAACGTGGAGCCCGCTGGCTGCCCGTGGGGGCAGTGCGCGGCGGAGCCGAACCCCGACGATCCGGTCGGCGGGGTGGTCCGGATCACGCCCGACCCCGACCTGGCGCCCGCGACCCTCGAAGTCCGGTGGTCGGGGGGCCCGTACTCCGGCCAGGTCACCGCGGCGCTCGCCGGCCGCCCGCTCGAGATCCCGCTCCGTGGCCTGCCGGTCGAGGTCCCGCTCACGGTGGTGCTCACCGACGGGGTCGACGTCCACACGCTGCGCGGGCTCACGCTCGATCCGCTCCCCTCGGGGTTCCCGATCGCGGAGACCGAAGGGAAGACCGACACCACCTGGTGCGTCGACGGCGAATCCGAGGGGGGTGGCGTGTGGGTGTGCGTCGACCCGAGCGGCCGCCCGGTGGCCTCGGCGCGGCACCCGGCGGGCGACACGGTGTACGTCGGGCTGACGCTGCGCGCCGGGGGGTTCGCCCTCCTCGGGCCGAGCGACGTGGTGGTGCTCGATCCACTCGGCCGGCCCCTGCGGGTGCTCACCCTCGACACCCTCGGCGGCACGCGCCGGTTCGTGCACGACCACCTCGATCACCACGAGCTGATCGAGCTGGCGGAAGGGCGGTGGGCCGGATGCCTCGCGTTCCTCACGGTCACCACCGACGAGATCGACGGCGAGCGGTTCGACGCACCGGGGATCCTGGTGGTCGACCCCACCACCGCCGAGGTCCGGTGGGACTGGCAGCTGCACGGCGCGCTCGGGGACGGCGTCACCATCGACCCGACCGCGCTCGGGTACGACCGGCCCACGTTGATCGAGGTGCCCCCCACCGACTGGATCCACGCCAACGCCCTGGTCCACCAGCGGGACGCCGGGCGCGAGACCCTGTGGCTGTCGAGCCGGAGCCAGGACGTGCTGCTGCAGATCGACGTGGACACCGACGCGATCGCGGCCGTGCTCGGCTCCGGCGGGACGTTCCGGCTCGTCGACGCGGCTGGCGCTCCCCTCGGCCCGGACGGGTGGTTCTACCACCAGCACGCCCCCGCCTGGCTGGATCCGACCACGCTGGTGTTGTTCGACAACGGGAACGTCCGCGCGGGCCCAGACGGGATCTGGTCGCAGGAGCCACCGTGGTCGCGGGCGTACGCGGTGCGACTCGACGGCGACACCGCCACCCGCACCTTCACCTGGGGCTCCCCCGAGCCGGGCGACCCGGCCCACTTCTTCCTGGCCAGCCAAGGCAGCGTCCGCCCGACCGCGGCCGGCCGGTGGGGGATCACCGTGGGCGACGCGCCGCCCGAGATCGCCGAGCTCGATCCGGCGACCGGCGAGGTCGCGTTCCGGGCCACGTTCGCCGAGCAACCCGCCGCGTACCGCGCCACCGCGTGGACGCCCCCGTGAGCTGGCTCGTCGCACGGCACCTCGACGCCGCGGCGTACGTCGACGCCATGAGCTGGGACGTGGTGTGCGACCGGGGCGGCGAGCGGCGGTGGGCCCGGTGGGACGGCCGGGCGATCGCCGAGCTCGAGTGGACCGACCCGCTGTGGGCCGAGGTGTCGACCCGCCTCGGTCGGGCGCTGGACGCGGCAGACGCCGAGGTCGAGGGGGCCCTCGCCGCCGCGCGGGACGAGGCCGCGGAGTTGGTCCGGGCGCCGATGGGGAGCGCCGCCGCGATCGAAGGGGTCCGGCCGCGCGGACGACCCGAGCTGGTGGTCACCCTCACCGGGGCGCTGGTCGCGACCGACGCCACCCACCGCCTGATCGCCGGCCAGTGGTGGTCGGACGTGGACGACGCGCTCGACGCGCTCGGGTGGGAGCCGTTCGCGCGAGGGGCGACGCCGACCGCACGGTTCGTCGCCTACCGCCGCCGCTGGGGCCGCCCTCCCCCGCTCGTGTGATCCCGCACGATCCGCCGTGTGATCCGACACTCCGCCTCCGACACGACCCGCGCGCGAGCAGCGCGGCGCGCTGGCACGAACCCTGCGCTGCGGGGGCGTGAGGGGGGCCGATGAGCGACGGGACGCGGGTACTGGTGGTCGGAGCGGGGCCGGTAGGCCTGTTCCTGGCGGCCGAGCTCCGGCGACACGGGATGCGACCGGCGGTGATCGAGCGCCGCGCCTCGGTGCAGCCGTACAGCCGCGCGATCGCCATCCAGCCGCGCACGCTGGAGGTGATGGCGCCGGCCGGCCTGACCGACCAGCTCCGGCGCGCCGGGCTCGCCGCGCGGCGGTTCCACGTCGTGGTCGGCGCCCACCAGGTGGACACCTCGTTCGACACGCTGGACACGCCGTACCCGGAGGTCGTGCTGCTCCCCCAGGGAGACACTGAGCGGATCCTCACCGCTCACCTCATCGACCACGGCGTACCGATCGAGACCGGGGCCGAGCTGGTGTCGATCGCACAAGACCACGCCGGGGTCGAGGTCGGCGTCCGCCGCTCCGGCGTGGGGATCGAGCACCACCCCTACGACTGGGTCATCGGGTGTGACGGCGCCGCCAGCACGGTGCGCTCGACGGTGGGGATCGAGTGGTCCGGCGCCGACCTGTCGATGCACTTCGCGATCGCGGACGTAGAGGTCGACTGGGGCGCGAGCCGCGACGAGACCTGGCTGTTCGTGTCCGAGGCCGGCAGCTGCGCCCTGTTCCCGCTGCCCAGCACCCCGCGGACGTGGCGGATCATCGGCGACTTCCCGCAGCACTACCCGCCCGAGATCACGCTCGACACGATGGCGGAGATGCTGCGGACCCGGGCCGGGCTGTCGGTGGCGCTCGACCGGCCGACCGCCCTGCTGTCGTACTCGGTCAAGGAGCGCATCGCGGCGCGGTACCGCGCGGGCCGGGTGTTCCTCGCGGGCGACGCGGCCCACGTCCACAGCCCGATCGCCGGCCAAGGCATGAACACTGGCCTGCAGGACGCGCACAACCTCGCGTGGAAGCTCGCCGCCGCCGCGAGGACGCCGTCCGCTGCCCTGCTCGACTCGTACGAGGCGGAGCGCCGCCCGGTGGCCCAGCAGGTGATCGCCGACACCCACCAGGCCACGCTCGCCACCACTGCCCGAGGCGGGATCACCCAGGCGATCCGGTCGCAACTGTTCGCGTTCTTCACCGGGTTCTCGGCGTTGAACAACGCGGTTCTCGAGCGCGCATCGGAGACTTCGGTGAGCTACCGCAGCTCCCCGGTCGTGGGGCGGCGCGGGCGAGGCAGCACCTGGCTCGAAGCCGGCGACCACGTCCCCGACGTGCCGCTGAACGCCGCGGTCACGCTGCACCGGTTGCTCGGCAGCCGCGCCCACACCGCGCTGTTGTTCGACGGCGGCGACGCGGCCCGCCACGCGCAACTCACCGAGATCGCGGTCGGGCTGGGGTCGCGGTTCGGCCCGTCGGTGCAGCCGTTCGTCGTGTTGCGCGCCGGCGCGCGCCCGGACGAGTTCCCGCGCGAGGCGCCGTACCTGCTCGACGCCCACGGCGCGATCCACGACCGGCTCGGCGCCACCGCCGGCGCGGCGTTGATCGTGCGCCCCGACGGGTACCTCGGGTTCGTGAACGCGCCGGCCGACGAGGGGGCGATCCGCGAACACCTGGCTTCGATCTTGGAGGGGTGACCAATCACGTCCGACGTGCGAAGGATCCGTCGTCCGCCGACACCCAGTCGGCGGGAGGGATCGTGTTGCCCGCTGCGGAACCCCTCGAGCTGCTTCGCGCAGGCGATCACCAGGCGATCGACCGGTTCTACCGCGATCACGCGGAGTCGGTGCTCGGCTGGGTGATCCGCCTGGGCGGCGCGCGGCTCGACGCCGACGACGTGGCGCACCAGGTGTTCGAGATCGCGCTCAACCGCCTGTCGACGTTCCGCGGCGACTCGTCGGTCCGCACCTGGCTGTACGGCATCACCCGCCGGGTGGTCGCGAACGCGCGGCGGCGCCAGGCGGTGTGGTCGTTCCTGTCGCTCGAGTCGCTCACCGGTGTGACCGGGGGCCGCGATCCGGAAGAGCAGGCCACGCTCGCGAGCCAGCGCCGGTTGGTGCAACGCGCCCTCGAGGACCTGAGCTTCCCGATGCGGGAGGTGGTGGTCCTGGTCGACCTGGAGGAGCGCTCGGCGGTCGAGGTGGCCGAGATGCTCGGCGTGCCGGTGGGCACGGTGTACAGCCGGCTGCACCAGGCGCGGAAGTCGTTCGGCGCGGCGCTCGGGCGTCGGGGGGTGGGGGCCGACCAGGTGGCGCTCAGCGGAGGTGCGCCGTGACCGAGCCCCAGGTGCCGACCGGCTGGGCCCGCGACGTGACGCGGCCCACCCCGGGCGAGGTCGAGGCGCTGACGTCGCCGCTCGACCCCCGCCTCGCGCACATCGCGCGCGAGGTGACCCGCCCGACCGTGCGCGAGGTCGCCGCGCTCCGCCCCCGGCAGCGCTCGCCCAGCTGGCTGTCCGGGCCTCGGCTCGGAGCGCTCGCCCCGTTGACCGTGCTGGTTGCGGCCGCAGTCGTCGCGCTCACGCTGGCGTCCCCGACCGAGCTCACCGGTCGGGTGGTCGAAGATCCACCCGGCGTGTTCATGGTCGTGCCCGGCCAGGACCTGTTCCTGGGCGAGGTGCGGATCCGCGGCTCGGGCACGGTCCGGCTCGACTCGGGCGTGCTCGAGGTCACGGGCGCGCTCGAGCTCGAGGTGCGCGACCCGCTGACCCTGCGGGTCGGTGGGCAGGAGTACGCGATCGAGGACGCCCACGTGGTCGTCCAGGGGTCGCAGGTGCAGATCGAGCCGTACCTGACCGCGGCGGCGCCGGAGCCGATCCCGGTGGTGGAGGTCAGCCCAGGCGCAGCCCCCGCGGTGGATGCCGAGCCGGTCGCGCCGCCCCCACAGGTCGAGCTCGACCGCGACTGGCTCGCGGTGGTGGAGCTGGTCGAGCGGCGTGGCCCGGTCGCCGCTCGGCTCGAGGCGCTGCGGACGTACATCGCCACCCACCCGGGGACCCGGTGGGTGCCCGAGGCGGAGGCCCAGCTCCTGCTGCTCGATCCGAGCGGTGACCCCGGCGAGCGGCTCGCGGCGGTGGAGCGGTGGCTCGACGCCCACCCTTCCGGTCCGCGGATCCTCGACCTCGAGGCGCTCGCGGCCCGCATCGCGCGGGACGGGTTGCGGGACTGCGCCAAGGCTCGCCCCCACGACGTGGCCGTGGCCGAGCGGGGTTCGCCGTCCCAACGCTCCCGCGCGGCGGCGTTCCTGGCGCTGTGCTCCGTCGGCACGAACCCCGCAGACGCCCTCAGCTGGCTCGAGCGGGTCGACGACGCCGCGCTCGACCCCGCGTTGAAGGCGCGGGTCGACCAGGCGCGCGCCCTCCTCGATCCCGGCGGCGATCCCAACGGCGGTCCCGACGGCCGCTGACGGCCTCCGGACGGCCTGTGGCGGGCGTGTGGGAGAACACACACAGGCCGCGGCCCGAGCCGGCGTTCGCCCGTTGGCACGAATGGTGCTCAGCGCGACCCCATGGAACCCTGGCCGTTTCGCACCATCGTCGAGCCGTTCCGCATCAAGGCGGTCGAGCCCATCCCGTTCCTCGAGCCGCACGAGCGCCAGCGCGCCCTGCGCGAGGCCGGGTGGAACCTGTTCAAGCTGCGGGCCGACCAGGTCACGATCGACCTGCTGACCGACAGCGGCACCGGCGCGATGAGCGGGGCGCAGTGGGCCGCGTTGATGGACGGCGACGAGACCTACGCCGGCTCGCGCTCGTTTCAGCGGCTGAACGCGGTGGTCCACCGGATCACCGACCACCCGTACGTGCTGCCGGTCCACCAGGGGCGCGCCGCCGAGCGGATCCTGGCGCGCACCGTGTTGAAGCCGGGCCAGGTGGTGCTGAACAACACCCACTTCGACACCACCCGCGCCAACGTCGAGCAGGCCGGCGCCCTCGCGATCGACCTGCCGGTCGCCGCCGCGAAGAACCCGTCCGACACCTCGCCGTTCAAGGGGGACCTCGACCTCGACGCGCTCGACCACTGGCTCGCGAACGACCGTGACCGCATCGCGCTCGTGATGGTCACCCTGACCAACAACGCCGCCGGCGGGCAGCCGGTGTCGATCGCGAACCTCGAGGGGGTGTCGGCCCGGTGCCGGGCCGCCGGGGTCCCGTTCTTCCTCGACGCCGCCCGGTTCGCCGAGAACGCGTGGTTCGTCCACCGGCGCGAGCACGGGTACGAGCACTGGTCGATCCCGGACATCGTCCGCCGGATGTTCGACCTCGCCGACGGGTTCACGATGTCCGCGAAGAAGGACGGGATCGTCCACATCGGCGGCCTGCTGGCCACCCGCCGCGCGGACTGGGCGGAGAAGTTCCGGTACGAGGCGATCCTCGGCGAGGGGTTCCCGACTTACGGCGGCCTCGCCGGCCGAGACCTCGAGGCGATGGCCGTCGGGCTCGAGGAAGCCCTGGACGTGGACTACCTGCGGTACCGCGAGCGCAGCATCGCGTACTTCGCCGAAGGGCTGGCGTCGGTCGGGGTGCCGGTGGTCGAGCCCCCCGGCGGCCACGCGGTGTTCGTGGACGCCGCGGCGTTGTGCCCGCACCTGCGCCCGGAGCAGCTCCCCGGCCAGGCGGTGGCCAACGCGCTGTACCTCGCGGGCGGGATCCGCGGGGTCGAGATCGGCACGCTGATGTTCCCGGCGGCCGAGCTGCAGCTGGTGCGCCTCGCGGTGCCGCGCCGGGTCTACACCCAGTCGCACATCGACTACGTGGTCGAGGTCGCCGAGCAGGTCGCCCAGAGCGCGCACACCCTGCCCGGCTATCGAATCGTCCGCGAACCTCCGTTCTTGCGGCACTTCGACGCGGAGCTCGCCCCAGAGCGGTGAGCTACCTCAGCAGCGCCTCGACCTCGGCGTACCGCTGGGCCAGCGGGGCGCACGCCCGCACCGAGTCGAACAGGTCGCACCCCTCGTACTGCTCGGACCGGTACAGGTAGCCTTCGGTGAGCGTCATCCGCGACGCCACCTGGCCGGTCGGACGGTCGACCTCCACCACCACCGAGGTGCCGAACTGGGCCGCCTCGGTCACCAGCACCCGGTCGTCCGCCGGCAGCCAGTCGATGTCGCCGATGTAGTCCTCGGACCAGCCCGGCTCGGTCCAGCTCCACAGCAGCTGCGCCGAGCGGTTCTCCCCGTCGATCACCCACTCCTGCGCCATGCTCTGGTTCCGGGTCTGGCCGTTGTCGTACACCAGGAACACGTCCCCGTCGACCTCGAGGCCGTGTTGACACTGGGGGAACCAGTCGTTCGCCAGCGGGGCGCCCGCGGCGTCGGTGATCGTCCACCCGAGGTCGGCGCCGAACTGCCACGCGAGCTCGCCGGTGGTGGCGTCGATCGCCAGCACCTGCGACAGGAAGCACAAGCTCACGTAGGCCATCGGACCGGTGGGCGTCTCCTTGTAGTCGACCCAGTTCGCGTGCCACGGATCGGTGAAGAACACGCCGCCTGGCGGCAGGTCGCCCGCGTCCACCAGCACTTGTGAGTCGAACTCCCAGTCCACCGAGCCGTCGGTCGGGTCGACCACCCGCAGGCCGAACCCGTCCCAGCTCGCCCCGCCGACCGCGTTCTCGCGGATCTCGAGGGTCAACATCCGCCCGTCGGCGAGCTGCTTGCCGTCGTGGTGGAACTCCTCCTGCTCCCACCCGGGGGGCGCGAACGCCCAGGTCTCGCCGTCCCACAGGTCGACCGCGCGGATCCGACCTTCGGGGTGCATCCCGCCACCCCACACGATCTGTCGGGTGTCGAGGTCGACCACCGCCTCCACCCACATCCCCACCCCGGTCGGCAGCGGGTACCACCACCGCACCGTGCCGTCGGGGCCCCACACCACCAGCCAGGTCCGGTCACCGAACGCGTTGAGGGTGTAGGCGGCCACGAGCCACGACCCGCTGCGCCCGAGCGTGGGGTCGTCGGCGATGTCGAGCATCCGCAGGTCGTCGGGGGGCAGATCGGTGACCCACGGGAACGTCGCTGCAGGCCCCGCCTGGGTCGGACAGGTCGGCGCCACCGCACAAGTCCAGCTCCGCCGCGGCACGAGCCCGGACAGCCGCACCGTGTGCTCGGTCCCGGCGACGGTGGACTCGGCGAAGAACCGCTCGTCCGGATCGTCGT
>JBEBJC010000151.1:0-12599 GCA_040080105.1 Myxococcota bacterium | reverse complement strand
CGGTGGGTGGCGGTGGCCGCCGCTGCGCTGGCGGGCGTGGTGGGCGCCTGGTGGTGGCGCTCGGGGTCGGTCGGGGCGGAGGCGGCCGAGCCGGCCCCGCCGACCGCGGAGCGCGAGCGCTGATCGTGGCGGACGGCGCGCCGGCGTGGCATGAACCTCCGGTGGGAGGGCGCTTGGGGGGGTTCGTCGACCAGGCCGAGGTGGCGGCGCTCGAGCACTTCGGCGCGCACGGGGACCCGCTGCCGGTCGTGGGCGGCGCCCCGGCGGCACCTGGGGCGTGGCCCGACGCGGCGGCCCTGTTCACCCTGAACCAATTCGCCTGCACCGGCACCCTGATCGCCCCGGACCTGATCCTCACCGCCGGCCACTGCGGCTACGGGATCGAGCGGGCGGTGCTCGGCGCGACCGACCACGGCGTAGACGGGTTCAGCGTGGCGGTGGTCGAGAACCACGTCCACCCGGACTACCTCACGACCCTCGACGCCGCGCTGCTCGTGCTCGAGGCCCCGGTCACCGAGATCGCGCCGCGCCTGCTCGCGCGCGACTGCGTGGTGGACGACGACCTGCACGTGCAGGCGGCGGTGTCGATCGTGGGGTTCGGCGCGACCGACGAGTGGGCGACCGCGGTGACCTCGGTGCTGCACGAGGCGGAGACCACGGTGGTCGATCCGGTGTGCGCCGACCTCGACGCGGGGTGCAACGAGGCGGTGTCGCCGGGCGGCGAGCTCACCGCCGGCGGCGACGGGGTCGACTCGTGTGTCGGGGACTCCGGCGGCCCGCTGTACCTGCGCGGCAGCCACGGCGACACGCTGGTCGCGATCACCTCGCGCGCGACCCGCGGGGCCGACACGGTGTGCGGCGGCGGCGGGATCTACGTGCGCGCCGACGCGATCGCGCAGTGGATCGAAGGGGACCTCGGGCTGCCGTTGCCCCGCCCGGAGTGCGGCGGGAACGTGGCGCCGCACCCGTACGCGGACGTGGTCGAGGTCGGGCTCGGCGGCATCGGGTCGGTGCAGGTCGACCCCGGCGACGCCGAGCCGGACCAGGGGCACACGTTCGCGGTCGTCGCCCCGCCGGCGGACGGAGACGCGTCGGTCGACGCGGACGGGGTGTTCACCTTCGACGCGGCGGGCGCGAGCCCGGGGTGGCGCGCGGTCGCGGTCGAGGTCACCGACGACGGCGACCCGCCGCGCTCCGGGGTGGTCGAGGTGCAGGTCCACGTGCTGCCCGGGGAGCCGGGCGCCCCGGTCGACCCCGGCTCGCGCGGCTGCGCCCACACCGGCTCCACCGGGGTGTGGGCGTGGGCGGCGGCCGCGCTCGGGTCCCGTCGCCGACGCCAGCGCTAAGGGGCCCTGAGGGCCAACCCGATCGTTCATCGTTCGGTGGGCCCTAACGGCTGGTCGACGAGCCCGTGGTGGTCTCGCACACCCCAGCGGACTGGTCCGCCTGCTGCTGGTCGTCGAGCAGCACGGCGCACTCGGCCTGTACGTCCTGGTCCGCGCTCGCGTAGGTCGCGGTGAGCGCCTGGCAGTTCGTGCCGGTGTCGTCCACGTGGCAGTCGCACATGTAGTCCACGTACTCGTCGCACGGGTTCACCGGTTCACAGCCGATCGCCGCGGCCGCGGCCCACGTCCACCACCTCACGCCTCACCTCTGGCTCCACTGTACGTTATGGGGGCGCCGTGTCCACCATCGCGTTGCAGGTCCGCGGGCTCACCCGCCACTTCGGGTCGCGAACCGCGGTCCGGTCCCTCGATCTGTCGGTCCACGAGGGCGACGTCTACGGGTTTCTCGGCCCGAACGGGGCGGGGAAGACCACCGCGCTGCGGTGCATCCTCGGCCTGATCCGCGCCGACTCCGGCACGGTCGAGATCTTCGGCGAGACTGGTCGGTCGGCGCGCCGGTTCGTGGGCGCGATGGTCGAGACACCGGCGTTCCACGAGTGGGCGTCCGGGCGCGACAACCTCGCGTACTCCGCCGCGTACGCCGGGCTGTCGTCGAAGGCGGCCGGGATCGAGATCGAGCGGGTGCTCGAGCGGGTCGGGCTCACCGAGCGGGCGCGCGATCCGGCGGGGAGGTACTCGCTCGGGATGCGGCAGCGGCTGGCCATCGCGCGGGCGCTGCTCGGCCGGCCCCGGCTGCTGCTGCTCGACGAGCCCACCAACGGCCTCGACCCGGCGGGGATGCGCGAGGTGCGCGACCTCGTGCGCTCGCTCGCGCTGCACGACAAGATCACGGTGTTCCTGTCGTCGCACCTGCTCGCCGAGGTTCAGGCGATCTGCAACCGGGTCGGCATCCTCGACGACGGCTCGCTCCGCGCCGAGGGCGAGGTCAACGAGCTGCTGCGGTCCGACGGGTCGCCGGTGCTGGTGGTCGAGGTGGGCGCACCGAAGGCGTCGCTCGAGTCCGCGGTCGCGGGGTGGCCGGAGGTCGAGGTCGAGGGACCGGGGATGCACGGTCGGGTGCGGCTGCGGCTGAAGGGGCTCGACGCGGCCACGCTGAACCGTCGCCTGCTCGAGGCCGGAGTCGCGGTCGACGCGCTCGTGCCCGAGCGGCGGAACCTGGAGGACGTGTTCCTCGAAGTCACCTCCGGAGCCCCCCGATGAACGTGGAGCTGGTGCCGCTGTTCGGCGCGATCACCTGGGCCGAGCTGCGCAAGCTGCTGTCGCGGCCGATCGCGAAGGTCGGCCTGGTGGTGCTCGCGGCGATCGGTCTGCTCGGCCCGCTCGGCTTGTCGATGTTGGCGAACGCGGGCGTGACGGTCAACGGGGGCGACCTCGGCGCGAACCTCGACGTCACCGCCGCCAACGCGGTCCGGTGGTCGCTGTACGTGCGCAACCTGTTCGCGATCCACATCTTGCTCACCGTGTTGGCCGCGCTGTCGGTGGCGGGCGAGTTCCAGTCGCACTCGCTGCGCGAAGACCTGGTCCGGCCGGTGCCGCGGTCGCTCGTGCTGCTGGCGAAGTGGATCGCCCTCGCGGGCTGGGCGTTCGCCGGGCTCGTCGCGCAGCTCGTGGTCGCGGTGGCGCTCGGGGCGGTGTTGCACCCGTGGTCGAGCGACGACCCGAGCCACGCGCAGTGGGGCGCGGTGTTGCTCGGGTGCGCCGTGTCGTGGCTGTCCGAGGTCGGGTACGCCGCGGTCGTGTTGGCGGCCGCGGTGGTGTTCCGGTCGGTGGCGGCCACGCTCGGGTCGGTGTTCTTGCTGCTGGTGTTCGAGCGGGTCGCCGACTGGACCCTCACCTTGGTGGGCACCGTGGTGAGCGCGCTGCCGACCGAGACGAACCTCGGCCCGTTCCGGTACGTGGTCGACGCGGCCCCGTTCCTTCCTTCGTCGGCGTGGGCGGTGTGGTCGGAGCTCGCGACCGGTGCAGGGCCGAGCTGGCAGCCGTGGGTCGCGCTCGCCGTGTACACCGCGCTGGCGGTGGTCGTCGCCGATCGGTGGTTCGCCCGCGTCGACGTGCCCTGACCGCGAACCCGGCGTGTAACGCTCCCACCGGCGGGGTCGGCATACGATCCGACCATGGCGACGGTGCGCGCGCGAACGCTGGCCGACGGTCGGTACGTGGTCGAGTCGAGGATCGGCGAGGGCGGTCAGGCGGCGGTGTTCCGGATCCGCGATCAGCGCCTGTCGGTCGAGCGCGCGCTGAAGGTGCTGCTGCCGAAGTACGCCACCAAACAACGGATCCGCGACCGGTTCGCCGCCGAAGCCCGCGCGATGGCCCTGCTCGAGCACCCGAACATCGTGCGGGTGTACGACGTGGACACCGACGGCACGCTCCCGTACATGGTGATGGAGCTCGTCACCAGCGGGTCGCTCGCGAACTGGCTCGAGGTGTACGGCCCGTTCCCCACCCGCCAGGCGGTGCAGGTGGCGATCGAAGTGTGCGCCGGCGCGGGAGCGGCGCACGCGGCGAGCATCATCCACCGCGACATCAAGCCGCAGAACGTGCTCGTCGCCGCCGACGGGACGTGCAAGATCACCGACTTCGGGATCGCGCGCAGCGAGGACGGGCACGCGACCAAGGTCGGGGCGGCGCTCGGGACCCAGGGCTACATGGCGCCCGAGCAGTCGCGCGACGCGACCAAGGTCGATCCACGGTCGGATGTGTACTCGATCGGGGTGACGATCTACGTGCTCCTCACGTGCACCGACCCGGTGGAGTGGCTGTCGGGACGGCGCCGCGAGGTGGTGCCCCCGCCGCTGCGCGCCGTGCTCGAGCGCGCGACCCACCCGCTGGTGGCCCACCGGTACCCGACCGCCTCGGCGCTGGCCCACGCGCTCGAGGGGGCGCTCGAGCGGCTGCCCCCGGACGAGCTCCACCTGCCGCTCGGCCGCGACCTGTCGCGCCGCGGGCTCGCGGTGACCGAGCCCATCGACGACTGGGCGGACATCGAGGTGCTGCTCGACAGCCCCGAGCCGCGGACCGACCACCGCACCACCTGGGTCGAGCCCGAGCAGCGGCGGTCGTACGCGATGCCCCGGCCGGTCGAGGCGGCGAACACCCCGGCGTGGGTCGACCGCAGCGTACAGCCGGCGCCGATCGTCCCGATGGTCATCGGCGTCGACCGGGCGCTCGCCCCCACCGAGCCGACCTGGAACGGCGAAGGGGTGCCGGGCTGGCTCGGGTGGCTCACCAAGCTCGCACCGGTCGCGGTGATGGCCCTCGGGCTGTGCGCCGGCGGGTGGATCACCTACGAGGTGCTCGCGCCCGACCCGCCGAACCCGGTAGAGCAGACCCGCGCCCGGCTCGAGACCGCGCTGCAAGAGGAGCACGATCTGATCGACGCGCTGGTGAGCCTCGGGGCGGACCGCTCGACGCTCGACTTGCAGCTGCGCGAGTGGAAGCGCTCGCCCGAGCCGGCGCGGACCGAGGCCGCGCTGCGGCTGGTGGAGACGCTCGACCGGACCTCCGAGTCGCTCGCCCGGCCCGGCCACCCGCCGTGGGAGAACGTGAACGCCCACGTCCGACGCCTGCGGGTGGCGCGCGACGCGTACCAGCGCGCCGAGACCCACGAGGACCGGTAGCCTACCGACCGATGCGGGCCGGCGACCACGGCAGCACGTCTCGGCTCACCCCGAGCTGATCGGCTGCCCCTTCGAGCGCGGCGATCGCCTCGCCCAGCTCGGGGCGCGGTCCCGGCATCCACTGGGCCCAGGTGCGGACGGCGCGCGCGTGGTGCCCCGTCTGCTCGTGCTCGGCGATCACCAGCAGCCGGCGCTCGAGCTCGGTGAGCACCTTGCTCGGCTTGGTGCCGGCCGGCAGCCCGAGGTCGTCGGACGACACCTCGCCCTTCGACCGGACCACCGCCAGCGCGGCGGCCTCGACCTCGCCGAGCTCGGCCGTCTGCCACGCGGCAGACTGCTCGCCCACCGCCGCGAGCGCCCCCCACAGCCGCTGGTGCACCAGCGTGACCTCGCCGCCGAGCAGCTTCGGCCACGCGACCTCGGCTGCCAGGGCGTTGAGCACCAGGTAGATCTGGCGACCGGCGGGGTCACCCAGCCACGAGCCTCGGATCGGACGACCCGCCACCAGGTTCGTCACCGACGGCACCTGTGGGTCGTGCGCCGGCAACATGCCGTACCGATCCAGCGCCTCGCGGATTCGGGCCATCGTAGCCGCGTTCACCCCTACCTCCCCACCGGTGGCGCGGATCCCGCGCCGGCCGATCAACGCAAATACAACACGAACAGCGTGAACGCCACCGTAGCCGGTAGCGACAGCGCGAGCGCCTGCACCGCGGACCGCGGCCGGGCGTTGTACCACCACACGAACAGGACCCACCCCACGAGCGGGGTGACCACCAGGCTGGTCGCCAGCAGCAGCAGCCGCTGCCCCCCGGTGAGGCCGGCGTCGGTGGTGAAGTCGCGGCCGAGCGCCCGCTTCGCCCGCCCGAGCATCTTGCCGCTCGGCCGGATCACCTCACCGGCCAGGATCCGGCCCCTCACCGCGTCGAGCTCCGGCTCGGTCAGGTGCTCGGACGACAACAACCACGCGACGAGCTGCCCCTCCTCGTCCGGTCGGTGCCCACACGCGGGGCAGATCTGCGCCCACGTCGACCGCTCGGCGCCGCAGCGCACGCAGATCGCCCTGGATCCGCCAGACGCGCTCATCGGACCCACACCTGCTCCACCGGAGCGTCGTCCATCTCGGTGAGGCCGGACCACCAGGCGCGCAGCTCTGGCGACGTGGGCTCGTCGACCACCAGCACGTCCGGGCGGACCACGAACGCCGCCTCGGCCCACCGCACCGCGTCGTACGCCGCGCGGCCGAGCTGGCGCAGGGGGACGAGGTCTGGGCCGAATACGATCGACAGCTGATCGTCGCCGCGGGTCAGGCCGAGCCGCGGCAACGAGAACGGGGCGAGCGCGAGGGACGACTGGAGCCGCTCGAACCCCGCGCGGACCGCTGGATCGGGCGACAAGCTGGCCGCGAGCAGCCGCTCGGCGATCCCGTCGACCGGCTCGAGCGGTGAGGTGCGCCAGAACCGGCGACCCACCTCGCCGAGCAGCTCGGGCAACCACACCGGACGGTCCTTGCCGCTGGTGTCGAACCCAACGTCGCCGATCCGGACGTGCAACACCGACGGGTGCGCCATGTGGTGATCGCGGGTGAACAGCCAGCCGACCTTGATCCGCACCACCGGGTCCTGGCCGAGCGCGGTGACCACCCGGGGGTCGCGCACCGCGTGCTCGCGCAGGCGACCGAACAGCGGCGGGTCGAGCCTGAGCCCGGCGTCCACCGTGAGGGCGCGCACGCCGCGCGCCAGCGTCGCCGCGACGCCGGCCGACCCGAGCTCCTGCAGCTCCGGCTCCGGTCCCTCGGTCGCCTCGGTCCCCGGTCGCCGCCAGCCCAGTCGGTCGGCGGTCGCCAGCAGCCGGGCCGGGTCGAGCGCCGCCGCGAACAGGTCGACGGCGTCCGCCACCGCGCAACCCGCCGCGCCGCTCGGCAGCACCGTGACCCGCTCGGCGTCGATCACCCGGTGCTCCGTCCCGCGGAACCCTTCGAGCTCGAGCCGGCTGAGGTACATGGTGCCACACGTAGCCGCCCGGGACCGATCGCGCCCGGACCTTGCGCGACGGAGGATCGGATGGTGCCGTGGTTGACGCCGTACATGGGCCTGGAGTGGCGGCCGCTGTCGCGCGGGGACCTCACGTGGGTCAGCGAGGGCGACACGAGCGGGCTCGGCGTGGCGAGCGCCGACGGGTTCGCCCGGCCGCAGCTGATGGCGTACGGCGGCGCGTGGCTCACCGAGCACGTGGGCGTTCACGGCGCGCTCGGGGTGGCGCGGGTCCAGACCACCACCTGGGTCGAGGACGTGTACACCCAGCGCCACTGGGGGGTGGTGCGGCCCGCGGTCGACGCGCGGGTGTCGCTGCTGAAGCGGTCCGACCCGCGGCCGGTCCCGTGGGTGCTGCTCGGGGTGCACGTGGACGTGCCGTCCGCGCGGGACACGTCCAACGGGTACACCGAGGACGAGGCGCTCGGCGCCGACCAGATCGCCACCGCCGACCGCAGGAGGCTCGGGACGATCGGCGGTCGCGCGGGGCTCGGGGTGGACTTCGCGTTGCGGCCCGAGCTCCGGATCGGCGCGCAATGGGCGCTCGACTGGCAGCGCAGCCTGTTCGTGGACGACGACCCGGCCACCGTGTCGTCGTGGGTCGCGGCCGAAGGGGCGTTGTTGCTCGAGTTCCACTGGCCGCGGGCGCGCTGACCGTCGGCGGGTCGGCCGCTGCGCGACGGTTTGTTGCAGGCGGTTGCCCCACGCGCGGGCAGCACGATACAGCCGCCGTCCCCCGGGGAAACAGGCCCGCAGGGCTCGCCGACTCGGTGCCGTGGGCGCCGCGGCCGCCCGCATCCCGCGGGGCGCCGGAGCTACGGTCCGACATGGAAATCGTCCCCGACCCGATCCACTCCGCCCTGCTCACGCTGCCCTTCTTGGTGGCGATCACGGCGATGTACTTCATCCTGTGGAAGCCGCTGCTGGCGTACCTGGAGGAGCGCGCGGAGGTCTCGCAGCGCGCCAGGCACGAGGCACACGAGCTCGAGGGAGCGGCGGCCGAGCAGCTGTCGAAGATCGAGGGCCGGCTCGCGTCGGCCCGCGCCCACGTGGGCCTGGTCCGCCAGGAAGCGCGGAACCGCGCGCTCGCGAAGGAGGCCGAGATCGTCGCCGGCGCCCGCGGGCGGGCCGAGAAGCGGGTCGAGCAGGCCCTGTCCGAGCTCGGCGCCGACAAGCGCTCGGCGTCCGAGGCGCTGCGCTCCACCGCAAACGAGTTGTCCACCCAGATCGCCGCCCAGGTCCTGGGCCGGCCGGTCGCGTAGGAGCGCACGATGCTCACCTGGTTGTTCGTCGCGTTCCTCACCCCGGCCCACGCGGCCCCCGAGCACGGGGGCGCCCCCGAGCACGGCGGCGCGCCCGCTGCCGAGCACGGCGCGCCCGCGGAGGCCGGCCACGACGCCGGCGCCGAGCACGAGTCCAGCGGTGGTGGGGGTGGTCACCACGTCCTGTACACGGCCGACGACGACCACGACGGCGTGGCGAACTGGCTCGACTCGACCAACGGGTCGGAGCCGAACGAGGACAGCTACGTGCTGTGGTCGCTCGGCTGGCACGTGTTCAACTTCACCCTGTTGATCGGCGGGCTCGCGTACGCGCTGCGGCGCCCGATCGTCGACACGTTCCGCGAGCGCGCCCTCGGGGTCCGGCACGAGCTCACCGACTCCGCTCGCTCGCGCGACGAGGCGCACCAGCGCCACCAGGAGCTGCTCGCTCGGCTCGACAAGATCGAGAACGAGGTCAAGCAGATGGACGCCGAGGCCGAAGCCGACGCCCATCGCGAGGAGCTCAAGCTCGTCGAGCGGGCCGACAAGGAAGCGGCGCGGATCGGGGCGCAGGCCGAGCGGAACATCCGCGACGAGACCCAGCGCGCGCGCACCGAGCTCCGGCAGGAGGCGGTGGAGCTCGCGGTGCGCCTCGCCGAGGCCACCTTGCGCAAGGGCGTCACCGTGGCCGACCAGCAGTCGTTGGCGCGCGAGTTCCTGCAGTCGGTGAAGGGAGGGTCCCGTGTCTGACGTGGTCGCGCGGCGGTACGCGCAGGCGCTGATGGACGTGGTCGGCGACGAAGACCTGGACGGGATCGCGGCCGCGCTGGACCGGGTGGTGGCCGTGACCGAGCAGGCGGAGCGCCAGCTCGGCGAGGTGCTCGAGAGCCCCGTGTTCACCGTGGTCGAGCGCCGCGCGGTGATCGATCAGGTGGTGGGGAAGCTGAAGCTCCCCGCGCTGGTCACGAACCTGGTGCGGCTCGCGAACGACAAGCGCCGGATGGCGTTGCTCCCCGGGATCGCGTCCGCGTTCCGCGACCTCGCCGACCGCCGCGCCGGCCGGGTCCGGGTCACGGTGATGACCGCCGAGCCCCTCACGCCGCCGCTCGAGGCCGAGGTCCGAGCCGCCCTGGAGGCGATGACCGGCAAGAGCGTGATCGTCCGCACCGAGGTGCGGCCCGACCTGATCGGAGGCCTGGTGGCCAAGATCGGCGACAAGGTCTACGACAGCTCGCTCCGCACGCGGCTCGAGCTCATCCAGCAGCAGCTCCTGAGCTCCCCGGTCGCGCTGGCCTAGACCGCGCGCCCAGGTGGGCCACCCCATCCAGAAACCGTCGTTTTCACGAGGAGACTCCGCATGGAAATCCGCGCGGACGAGATCAGCCAGATCCTCAAGAGCCAGATCAAGAACTACGAGACCCGCGTGTCGGTCAGCGAGACCGGCACCATCCTGTCGGTCGGTGACGGGATCGCGCGGGTGCACGGGCTCGAGAACGCCCTCGCGGGCGAGCTCGTCGAGTTCCCGGGCGGCGTCGTGGGGATGGTGCTGAACCTCGAGGAAGACAACGTCGGCGTCGCGTTGTTCGGGTCGGACCAGCACATCCACGAGGGCGACCAGGTCAAGCGGACCGGCCGCATCGTCGACGTGGGCGTGGGACCCGGGCTGATGGGCCGGGTGGTCGACGCGCTCGGCAACCCGATCGACGGGCTCGGCCCGGTCGACACGGTGGCCCGGTCGATCGTCGAGACCAAGGCGCCCGGCATCATCCCGCGCAAGTCGGTCGGTGAGCCGCTGCAGACCGGGATCAAGGCGGTCGACGCGATGACCCCGATCGGCCGCGGTCAGCGCGAGCTGATCATCGGCGACCGGCAGACCGGCAAGACCGCGGTGGCGATCGACACGATCATCGCCCAGCGCGTGTTCAAGGACGACCCGAAGAAGAAGGTGCACTGCGTCTACGTGGCCGTCGGCCAGAAGCAGTCCACCGTCGCCCAGGTCGTGGAGAAGCTGCGGCAGTACGGCGCGCTCGAGTACACCTGCGTCGTCTCTGCGCCGGCGGCGACCCCGGCGCCGATGCAGTTCCTCGCGCCGTTCACCGGCTGCACCATCGGCGAGTACTTCCGCGACAACGGGATGCACGCGCTGATCATCTACGACGACCTGTCGAAGCACGCGGTCGCGTACCGCCAGCTGTCGCTGCTGCTCCGCCGCCCGCCGGGCCGCGAGGCGTACCCCGGCGACGTGTTCTACCTCCACAGCCGGCTGCTCGAGCGCGCGGCGAAGATGAGCGACGAGCGCGGCGGCGGCTCGCTCACCGCGCTGCCGATCATCGAGACGCAGGCCGGCGACGTGTCGGCGTACATCCCGACCAACGTGATCTCGATCACCGACGGCCAGGTGTACCTCGAGGCGAACCTGTTCAACGCCGGCCAGCGCCCGGCGATCAACGTCGGCCTGTCGGTGTCCCGCGTCGGCGGCGCCGCGCAGACCAAGCCGATGAACCAGGTCGCGGGTCCGATGAAGCTCGACCTCGCGAACTACCGCGAGCTCGCGGCGTTCTCGCAGTTCGCGTCCGACCTCGACGCCGCCACCCAGAAGACGCTGGCGCGCGGCGCCCGCCTGACCGAGCTGTTCAAGCAGGGCCAGTACGCGCCGCTGCCGGTCGAGCACCAGGTGCTGCAGATCCTCGCCGGCACCAAGGGCCACCTCGACGACGTGGAGGTCAAGCACATCCAGGCGTGCACCAAGGCGATGGTCGACCACTTCGTGGCGAACAAGCCGGAGCTGCTGGCCGAGATCGTCGAGTACGGCAACCAGAAGAAGAAGCTGTCGGGCGGTGACCTCGAAGGGAAGCTGATCGACGAGATCAAGCGGTTCAAGTCCAGCTGGAAGCCGGCGTAGTCCGATGGCCAGCCTCAAGGACATCCGCAACCGCATCGGTTCGGTGCGGAAGACCAAGCAGATCACGAGCGCGATGAAGCTCGTGGCGTCGGTCAAGATGAAGCGCGCCACCGAGCGCGCGGTGGCGGCGCGTCCGTACCGCGATCAGCTCGAAGGCGTGCTGAAGCGGGTCGCCGCCGCGGCGGGTGACCAGGTCGACGAGCCGCTGCTGAAGTCGCGCGAGCAGGTCCGCAAGGTCCTGGTGGTCGTGCTCACCTCCGACCGCGGGCTGTGTGGGCCGTTCAACAACTCGCTCCTCCGCAGCACCTGGGAGTGGATCGGCCAGCAGCGCGCGAAGGGCGTCGAGGTCGACCTCCGGGTGTACGGCCGCAAGGGGCAGGCGTTCTTCCGTCGGATGCGGCAGCCGGTGGCCGACCAGGTCACCGACTACGCGCGCACGGTGAAGATGGACCTCGTGCGGCCGCTGACCGCGGCGATGGTCGGCGCGTTCGTCGACGGGGACTACGACGAGGTGTACCTCGCGTACAACCGGTTCGTGAACACGGTCGTGCAGCGGCCCACGTTCGATCGGGTGCTGCCGCTCGCAGTGAGCGAGGCGGGCGCCGCGACCGGTGACGCCGCGGAGGCCGTCGACTACCGCTACGAGCCGAACGCGCTCGAGCTCTTGACCGCGCTGTTGCCGCTGTACCTGCAGACGCTGGTGCTGGGCTCGTTCCTCGAGACCGAGGCCGGGTTCTTCGCCGCGCAGATGACCGCGATGGACAACGCGACCCGCAACGCAAGCGACCTCATCGATCGGCTGACGCTCGAGTACAACCGGGCCCGTCAGGCGGCGATCACCAAGGAAATCATCGAAATCGTGTCCGGCGCCGCGGCGCTGTAGACCCGCAGGAGTACGTGATGGAAGCCACCGTGAACGGCCGAATCACCCAGGTCATGGGACCCGTCGTCGACGTGGAGTTCCCCGCTGGGAAGGTGCCGGACATCCTGAATGCGCTCCGGGCCACCAACCCCCGGATCGACGACCGGCGCGACAACCTGGTGCTCGAGGTGGCGTCCCACCTCGGCGGCAACACCGTGCGCACGATCGCGATGGACACGACCGACGGGCTCCGCCGGGGCCAGGAGGTCTCGAACACCGGGTCGGCGATCTCCGTGCCGGTGGGCCAGGAAGTCCTGGGCCGGATCTTCAACGTAATCGGCGAGCCGGTCGACGAGCTCGGCCCGGTGGCGGCGACCAAGTTCTGGCCGATCCATCGCCCCACCCCGTCGTTCACCGACCAGTCGGTGAAGGTCGAGATGTTGCAGACCGGCATCAAGGTCGTCGACCTGCTCGCGCCGTACAGCAAGGGCGGGAAGATCGGCCTGTTCGGCGG
>JBEBJC010001122.1:0-2772 GCA_040080105.1 Myxococcota bacterium | reverse complement strand
GTATCCAGTCACCGGGGTCGACTCGCTCACAGACCTCGGCCGGGTGACCTTGGGACGATGTCGCCTCTCTCGACCGCGAGCCGCCAGTTCAGCGGCGTCAGCTCGTGAACCCGCTTCGAAGAGTGGTCGGGCAAGCGCCCGAACACGTCGTACAGGTACCGCCAGGGGTCGACTCGCTGCATCCGACAGCTCGCGACCAGCGAGAACCAGTCCGCCGCCGCCCGAGCGCCGCCCTCCGAGCCGTTGAACAGCCAGTTCTTCCGGCCGACGATCGGCTGGCGGAGGAGGAGCTCGGAGAGGTTGTTGTGCAGCGGCACGTCGCCGTGCGTGAGGAACAGGCGCATCCGTGGCTCCTGACCGATCGCGTACCCGACCGCGTCCCCGAGCTTCGACCCGGGGCGCACCTTCGGCACCAGCGCCTTGACCCACGTGTAGAAGCCGTCGACCAGCGGCGCGCTGCGCACCTTGCGGACCGCCAGGCGGTCGGCGTCGGACAGGTCGGCGACCTGCCGCTCGATCTCGAACAGATCGTGGATGGTGCGGAGGCCGGGCTTCGCGTCCTCGTGTTGGAGCGACGCGTGGAAGAAGTACCTCCGCTGGTGGCTCCAGCATCCGCCGCGGGTGAGGCCGAGCTCGGCGACGGCGTGGTTGTACTCGGAGCCGCCGTCGACGACGAGGCGGATGCCCTCGACCCCGAGGGCCTCGAGCACGGCGGTGGGGTGCTCGCCCTCCTTGGTCCGCGAGAACGCGAAGAAGGCCTGGCGCCGGTCGGTGAACACCCACAGGCGGCCGTTCGCGAGCGCGCCGTCCTCCCCGTCCTGCACCGGGAACCCGGAGTCGTCGCCGAGCAGCGTCCGCGCGGCCGCCACCTCTCCGCGGAGGGCGGCCACCAGCAGGCGCACCTGCGACGCCCCCTGTCGCACCCAGCCGGACAGCACGTTCTCGTTGATGGCGAACCCCTGCCGCGTCATCCGGTCGGCCTGGCGGTTCAGCGGCAGGTGATCCCCGGACCTGTCCACGATGACCCGCGCGAGCAGGCTGTCGTCGCACATCGCGCCGGGGAGGAGGCACGGCTCGGGTGCGGTCCACACCTCTGCACCCGGGCAGGTGGCGCACCGACACCGCTGCTGGTGGACCTCGACGAGGGTGAACTGGCCAGGCACCCACCCGACCCGGTGGCTGACGCGCGGCTCGACGAGTTGCCGGTCGCCACCACACTGCTCACACGTCGTGGGGTGGACCGGGGCGTCCACCCGACACCGAGGGAACGGGAGCGCCGACACGTCCCTGCGACCCTTCCGAGGGTGCTTCGCGGTCGTTCGCCCGTCCACCTTGTCGGTGGCCGCGGGGTTCCCTGCCTTCTCGAGCTCGGGGTCCCGAGGAGGCGCCTGGACCTGCAGGCCATCGAACAGCGGCGACTGACGCTCGGCCGCCTCCAACCGCTCGGCGGCCGCCATCTCGCGGCGCTTCTTCAGGAACTCGAAGTGCAACGCGAACTGCTCGTTGCTGGCCTTCACGGCCGCCAGCTGCTCGGCCTGGGCCGCGAGCTGCGCCTTGAACTGCTCGGCCTGCGCCTTGAACTGCTCAGCCTGGACCGCGAGTTGCGCCATGAACAACTCGGCCTGCGCCGCGAGCTGCTTGTCCCGAGCGCGCACGGCTTCGCGCAAACGCGCGTTGTCTTCGAGGATTTCGCCGAGTCCAGACACATGCCCTCCTATCCTGGCCCACGCTGGTCGGCAAGAGAATTGTCTGGATTCCATCGACTCAATCTTCGCGCGTTCGCCAGATCGATTCCCTCCAGGAGGGCGGCGAGCTCCGCTGGCGTCATCCGAACGCGGTCGCCGTCGCCGGACGGCCAGGAGAACCGGCCCCGCTCGAGCTTCTTGTACACGAGGGTGAACCCGCCGTGTGTCCACACCAGGGCCTTCAAGGCGTTGCCCTCTCGGTTCGTGAACAGGAACAGAGTCCCGTCCAGTGGCGCTTCTCCCAGCTCGCGCTCGCACACCGCCGCGAGGCCGTCGATCTGCTTGCGGAAGTCCACCGGATGGCGGGCGAACAGGATTCGGGGCGGGACGGGGATCAGGACAACACCTCGACGACCTGCCTGAGCAGCGCGAGGTCGGTGTCGCGGTCGACGTCGACCTGCACCGCACCGACGTGCAATCGGAGCGTGGGGCGGGGGTCGGCGACGGTCGCCTCTACGAACGCGACTTCGCCGAGGTCATTGCCGAGGCGCCAGTTCCACCACGCGAGCGTGCGCTCGTTGATGCCGTGCTCGCGGGCGTAGGCGCGGACGGACAGGCCGGAGCATCGGGCGCGGCGGACGATGGGCTGCCAGCGAAGTTCGGCGGGCGTGGGCATGCGGCTCCTCCGTCCCCACCCTCACTCGGTGATCGGCCGCCGGCCTGCATGGGTCGGTGACTGGATACGGGGCAAGCCTCACCGAGCCTCCGGCTGCTTCCGGCGTTCCGGCGCTTGTCCCTGGACGGTCACCGTCCATAGTGCGCTTCATGCCGGCGCTTCCGCGTCGGGTGAGTCCTGCAGCCTCTTCTGCGCCTCGTCCTCGCGGATGCTCCGACCCGGCAGCTCCAGGATCGTCGCGTGATGCACGATCCGGTCGATTGCGGCCGCCGTCGTCATCGGATCCTTGAAGATCTTGCCCCACTGCGAGAACTGTCGGCGGGGGTGTCGAACCGCGGCCAGGTGGTGGAATCCGCGGTCAACCCGGTCGACGGTGGTGGAATCCGCGACCGACCCCGATCGACGGTGGTG
>JBEBJC010000150.1:0-12619 GCA_040080105.1 Myxococcota bacterium | reverse complement strand
GGTCGGAACGACCGGAGGAGGCGGAGCGGGGGGCTCTCCGCTGCACCCGAGCCACCACGCCGCGATCACTCCAGCTCCTCGCCCGTCTCCAGCAACCCGGAGCCCGATTCACCCGACTCGGCCTTCGCCAGCAGCTCGAGGGCGTCGGCGTGCAGGATCCGGTCACTCTCGGTCACGAACACGAGGTCCTGGTACACCGCGATCCGCGGGGTCTGGAGGGAGTACTCCCCGATGGTCACCGCGAAGTCGACCTTCCCCGGCTTCTTGAACTTGACCACCGAGCCGGTGTCGAGGACCGCCCACAGCTTGCCCTTCTCGTCCAGCGTCACCGACCAGTCCTGGAACCCTCCCCCGAGCGAGTCACCGAGCAGGTCGCCGTGGCGGAAGCCGTCGAGCGAGTAGCCGATCAGGTGCTGCCCGTAGACGAGCCCGAGCTTGTTGCCCGGGAGCGCCACCGCTCCGGACGGCGGGCCCTCCTTCAGCTCGAACGCGCCGAGCTCGCTCCAATCCCGCAGGTCGTACACCGCGCCGATGTTGCCGAACACCACCGCGACCTTCGACTTGCCGACGAGCACCAGGTGACCCTCGGCGCTCGACACCCCCATCTCGTAGGTCATCTTCTGCACGTGGGCCACGTTGCCGGCGGCGTCGATGTGGGTCACCCGACCGCGGGCGTCGAGCACCAGCAGGCCATCGCCGTCCTTGCCGGGCACCAGGGCGAGGTCCACCGGGTTGACGAACTCGCCGTCACCCTCCCCCGGGGCCGCGCCGGAGGCGTAGCCGTCGCGGGTCCCGGTGAACCACACGTCGGTGACCGCCGGCTCGGCGGCGCCCCACACCTTCTCCACGACCCCGGTGTCGACGGAGAACCGCTGGACCCGGTTGTTCCCGGTGTCGGCGACGTACAGGCCGCCATACCCGTCCACCACCACGTCGAGGGGGGTGCCGAGGCTCCGGAGCGCGCCCTTCGCGAAGCCTTCCTGGCCCCACGGCTTGATGTTCCGCCCGCCGCCCCCGCGCAGCTCCTGGTACGCGTCGAACAGCTTCGCGCGCCGGCGGAGATCCGCGGCGAGGGGACCTGCGACCCGCAGGGCCGCCCGCTCGATCGCCGGGATCGCGTTCGAGTCGCGCAGCTTGAGCAGCGCCTCGATCGAGGTCTTGTCCGGCTGGAGCGCGTTGACCCGGAACGCGGCCGGGACCTTGTTCGTGACCCGGTCGCGCAGGTACGGCGCGCCGTCGGCCGCCCACGCCATCAGCTGGTCGAGCGAGTCGGAGTCCCCGAACTGCTCGGCGTGGATCTTGTCGAACAGCGCGATCGCCGCGTCTCGCTGCGAAGCGGAGGCCGCCTTGCCGGCGTCGCTGTCGAGCCAGCTCACCACCTCGCCCACAGCGGGGGCGGGCGTCCCGGCGATCAGGTTCACCGCGATCTCCGCGATGAACGTGTCGCTGACCAGCCCGCCCGGGAACGCCTCGTCGATCGTGACGCGCAGCGCCTTGGCCTGCGGCGCGTCGATCCGCACGTCGTGGCGCAGCGGTCCGCTCTCGCCCGGATCGAGCAGCCGCTCCTGCTTCACCACCGGCTCACCGGCGGTCTCGATCGACAGCGTGACCAGCTTCGGACGACCATATTCCCGGATCTCACGGTCGGACCCGCCGAGCCAACCCGGGAACAGCGACACCGACGCCACGTCGATCGGTTGGGCGAAGCGGACCTCGATCCACGCCCCCGCCCCGTCGCCGGTGTCACCTTCGGCCCACCCGGTGGTGAACAACCCGTCGAACGCCGAGCTCGCGCGGTGCGCGACGCCCTCGGTCGACACGGCCTCACTCGACGCGGCGATCGGACGGGCGTTCGCCGCCCACGCGGCCCCGCCGAACCACAGCGCGCTACCCAGCATCGGATCCCTCCTCGCACTTCTTCCACACCGAGGCACACGCCGGCGGTAGCTGCGCGTCGAACGGCTCGCCCTCGGCGGGGCAGCCCATGCCCGACATCCCGGCCAGACACTCACTCGCCGCCGACCGCTCGAGCTTGCACGCCGCGGCGCGTTCGGCCACCGGATCGCCGTACTCGGCCTCGCAGGCCTCGGTGCCCTCGAGCCCGTCGAACACCTGCAGCGCAGGATCGACACACGCGACGTACTGCTGGCACAACGTGTCGACGTACGACACCACGAACTCGGACTCGGAGTCCCCACATCCGGCGGCCAGCGCTGCGACGAACCAGGCCCGCAGGACGGAGTCCGAGGACCGACACCACCTGGTCAACACGCGCCCTCCAGCTCCCCGGTTCCGGGGTCAGGGACGCAATCTATCGCAGCGCGGCCGACCCGGGCGGGTCGCGCGCGTCAAGGGGTCGTGGTGCTTTGGCCACACACCGCGTCACACGCCTGCGGCGGGATCACGTACATGAACTCGGGCGGCACGTCGGCGCACTGCCAGGCGCCGCGCAGGCAGTCGCGCGCGACCCCCGCGTCGAACACGCACACCTCGTTGCCGTAGCCGGTGTCCGCGCCCGACGGGATGTCACATGGGATGTCCGGGTTGCATCGCGCCAACTCTTCACACCGCTTGTCGGACTCCTTCGCCAGGAACCCCTCGTACGTCAAGCAGCCGGTGGTGGACAGGAAGACCGCCGAGAACCCGAGAACCCGCATGCGCTCCCTCACCCGGGGCACCTTACAAGGGCGGTCGCGCCGTGTCCACCGACCGCAGCCGCTCGAGGCCGAGCAGCGCCGACAGCGCGTGCTGGGTGAAGTCGTTGCGGGTGTCGGGGTGCACCAGGCCCCCGCCGATCGCGCCCGCGACCCGCTCCGGACGCGGCACCCAGTACAGCAGATCCTCGGTGTACTGCAGCTGCACCGCGTGGCGGAGGGTCACCTCGAGCCGCCGCTCGAATGGCGCGCAGTCGCGGCGCGCGGCGCGGCACAGGTCGAGGATGCCGACCAACGCTTCGGCCCGAGTCGAGGCCGGGGTCGAGCGCGGTGGCTCGTAGAAGCCGCCGAGGTAGTCGCGGTGGTTCCGCTCGTGGCCCCGCTGGCGCTCGCTCTGTGCCTCGATCGCGGCGCCGATCCGGAGCGCGTGCTCGACGTACCGGGGATCGGCGGTGGCGGCGTACAGCGGCCCGAGCCCGTACGACAGCCAGTGGTCGGCGTCGAGCTCAGTCTCGTCCTTTCCGGCGTCGCGGACGTCGATCAACCAGTCCGCGCCGCGCCGTGCGGTGTCGAGCCACAGAGGATCCGGATCGACCGCGTACCACGTGCCGAGGGCGAACACCGCCTCCCCCGGGTAGTACGCCGACGTGTCGGCCCGCGGCTCGCCGCCGACCTCCCGTGGCGCGAAGTACTCGAACTCCCCGTCTCGGTGCTGCATCGCGACCAGGTAGGTCGCGAGCTCGCGCGCGGCCGGGCTGAACTGGGGGTCACCGGTGGCGATCTGCCACCGAGCCAGCGCCAACAGGGCCAGCGCAGCCCCGCCGAGCTTCACGTGGGTCCCCTCCACCACGTGCCGCGACGGCCCTCCGCCGTACGGTCCCGTCCGCTCGTCCACCTGGGTCTCGCCGAGGAGGAACGTGAGCGCCCGGCCCGCCGCCTCGCGGTACCTCGGGTCCCCGAACCGCTCGAACGCCTGGATCAGCGCGAAGGTGGAGCCGCCGTGCCGCAGGAGGTTCGAGCCCCGCTTCTCCGCGCCGGCAGACACGTCCCACTCGTACGTGATCCGGCCGTCGGGCTGGACCGCGTTCGCGAGGGCCTCGGCGGCCATCCGGGCCCGGCGCTCCACATCGGGCGGGTCGAGCGCGGGCAGCTCCCACGCGTGGGTCCGGTACAGCCGCACCGGGCGGCCGTCGGCCCCCTCGACCCAGCTCGCGGTGTACAGCCGATCGTACGCGAACGTCTCCCCCACGTCCTCCCCGCGGGACGACAGCAGCGCCCGCACCGCGCCCACGTCCCACGCCAGCGGCTCGTCCTCGTCGGCGGAAGTGAACAGGTCGCGCTCGAGGACCTCGGACGGCAGGATCACACCGTCACCGACCGCGATGCCCTCGACCCCGGCCCCGTGGCGGCTCGCGTCGCGCGGCCACATCCCGCGCACCCGGGTGAGCGGCCAGTCGATCTTCAACTTCGACCGCGGCGAGGTGCCGAGCGCGCGCAGCGCCTCCACCGCGCGGTCGATCCCTGCGGCGGCGTCCGCCTCGCCAGCGCCGGCGCACCGGGCGACCGACGGTGGGTCGTACGCGCACACCCACAGCGTGCCGTGCGGGTCGGCGGCGAGCAGCGCGGACGGCCCGGGGGCGACGCCGACCAGGCGCTGGCGGGCGCGCTCGAATGCCGCTGCGACCCGCATCGGCTCCGCCACCGACGGGTCCTCGATCGAGGCCTCTTCCAGCTCCCGCGGCTCGAACCGCGCGGCCACGATCGCCGCCGCGACGAGCGCCACCGCGAACAGCCCGACGGCGCCAGCCACCCAGGTTCGGCTCATCGCGGGGGTTGCTCGCCAGCCGCCCCGTCTTCGGCCAGCGGGAGCTGCTCCTGGCGTTCGTCGAACCGGTCCGGGTCCCAGTGCAACCGGCACCGGGCCTCGTACACCTCGCCCGCCCCGAGGACCACGCGGGTGTCGCGCGGGACCAGCCGCTGCGAGCGGTTCGCGGGCGCGCCGCACACCATGCACACCGCGAGCGTCTTGGTCACGTACTCGGCCACCGCCATCAGCGCCGGGATCGGCTCGAACGGACGGCCCCGGTAGTCCTGATCCAGCCCGGCGATCACGACCCTGCGCCCGTCGTCGGCCAACCGGTTCGCAACACCCACCAGCTCGTCGTCGAAGAACTGCGCCTCGTCGATCCCGACGACCTGTGCGTCGCCGACCTCGCGCACGATCTCCGCCGCGTGTTGCACCGGCCGGCACGGCAGCCGATCGTGGCTGTGGCTCACCACGTCGCCCACGGCGTAGCGGGTGTCGACGGCGGGCTTGAACACCACGACCCGCTGGGTCGCGTACCGGGCCCGGTTCAGCCGGCGGATCAGCTCCTCGGTCTTGCCGGAGAACATGCATCCGGTGATCACCTCGATCCACCCGGTGCCGACGGGGTACGCGCGCGGGACCATCATCGCTCCTCCCCTCCCCCGGCGCGCTCCCACCGGAGGGCGACCCGCCGACGGCTCGGCCCGCTCGCGTACAGCGCGAACCGGGGCGCCGCCACCCGCAGGGACAAGATCCCCTCCGCGGCCGACGGGTCGGACGAGTCCTGGGCCGGGCCCAGCCGGGCCCACGGGTTGTCCCACGCGCGGGCGGCGTACGACAGCGGCCCCTCGCCCGCCAGGACCGCCTCGACGAACCACACCGACGCGACACACCGCAGCGCAGGGTGCGCGAACCGCGCCGCCGCGCTCGGGACGAACTCCGCCGCGTATCGGTGTAGCCCCTCGGACCACGCGCGCTCCGCGAGCCCGTAGAACCGGTGTTGGATGGCCGACCGGGTGAGCGCCCACGGCTGATCCGCCGCGGCGACGACCACCAGCGGCAACGTCCCCACCGCCTCTTCCGCGCGGTTCGCGGCGTCGGTCACCGCCTCGCTCACCCGCTCGATCCGATCGACGGCGGCGAGGGGCCCGAAGGTCGCGATCCGCCCGCCGGCTTCGCGGGCCGGATCGTCTTCGACCACGGTGAAGTCGAGCGCGAACACCTCGTCTTCGTACACCGCGTGCCGGTCGGCCTTGCTGGTGCGGTCGCGCTGGGCGAGCCACAGCTGGACCGCGGTGCACACCGGCGCGACGTCCGCGTCGGGGCCGATCGGACGGCGGACACACAGCACGTACCGGCGGTGGCCGAACACCCCGTCGAGCCCCGACACCAGCCGACGCACGGCGGCGGTGGCGCCGAACCGATCGGGGGGGAGCCGAAAGCCGATCGGGTGGAGGCCGAACCGCTCGCCCCGCGCGTCGACCAGCTCGATCACGTCGTCGGTGCACAGCCCGGTGACCCGCGCGCCCGCGCTGGCGGCGAGGTCCAGCCCGAGCACCGCGGCCCGGCTCCAGTCGTTGCGGACCGGGTCGACCAGTGAGGCCAGCACGAGCTGCCGCACGTCGGCCGGGAGCTGGGCGAGGGACCGCTCGAGGGTGGCGCGGGTCTGGGGTGCCGCGCGGACCTGTTCGCCGCTCGGCCACAGGGACGCGTCCGCCTCCAGCGCCTCGAACAGCGAGGGGGGAAGGACCGACATTCGTGCGGCTATAGCCGACCCTGGGCGGGAGCGCCACGCGACGCGGCTCGTAGGACGATCACGCTTGGGTCGCAGGGTCGCCCGGGGCCTGGCTCTCCTCCTCCTCCTCCTCGTCCCACCACGGTCGGATCAACGACAGCGCGCGGGTGAGCTCGGCGGCCCGGTGGGCCTCGAGCCCGCTCGCCCGCAGGCCGGCCTCCCCGTGGCGGACCGCCGCCAGCGCCTCCCCCCGGATCTCGGCCGAGTCGGCCCCGTAGGCCGCGGTGACCGCGCGCGACACGTCGTCGGAAACCACCTGATCCCACCGGAGGCGGCTGACGATCGCGTCCTTGCGCTCGGGCGAGAGGGCCGACCGCTCGATCACCCCGACCAGGCCCTCGGTCCACGCCGGATCGCGCGGGGCCACACACAGCGCGGTCGCCCACCGCTCGGCCCGATCGGTCTCGGCCGACCCGTCGGCTCCGCCCTCGAGCCCTTGGGAGAGCGCCTGGTTCCCCCGCGCGAGCATCTCGGTGAGCTCGGGATCGACCTCCGCGCCGCGAGCGAGCTCCCCGGTCGCTCCTGGCGACACCTCGGGTCCGGACTGCTTGCGGCCGCGCGACACCTCAGTCCCGCGCGAGCCGGAACCCGAGCCCCGCCCACCGCGCGTCGGCCGGATACAGCGCGAGCGCCTTCGCCCACGCGGCCATCGACGGCTGGTCCCACGCGCCGGGGTGCACCAGGCGCTGGTCGCCGCCTTCGTCGGCCATCCACTCGGCCACGTTGCCCGCCAGGTCACACACCCCTTCGGGGGTGCGGTCGCGCAGGTACAACCCGACCGCGCACGGCCGCCCGAGGACCTCCTCGCGGGTGTTGGCGTTGCCGTCGCCGAACGGCGACCCCCACGGGTAGGGACGGCGCTCGGGGCCGCGGCACACCCACGCCCGCTCGTCGGAGCGGGGCAGCCGGGCGGCGTTCGCGGTCGCGTACGCCACCGCCTCGTGGAACGTGACCCCCACCACCGGCTGGTTCGGCACCACGAACGGCTGCGAGCTCGGGTCGGCTGCGCCCGTGGGCCACGGATCGGAGCAGCCCTCGAGCCACGCCCGGCCTTCGTCGGTCCACGCGCCCCGATCGCGATACCCGCCGGACGCGACCCACGCGGAGTACTCGTCGTTGGTCACCGGGTACCGGCCGATCCGGATCGTGCCGAGCTCGGACTCCACCTCGACGAAGTACCCGGCCTCGGACGGCCGCCGCAGCCGCGGGTCACCGAGCCGGCCCAACACCTCGCCGAGCTCGGTCCGCTCCCGCCCGTCGCCCAAGCCGGCGTCGATCGTGAGCACGAGCTCGTGCACCAGCGCGCGGTTCGCCTCCGGATCCGCGGGGCCTTCGGCCAGACGCTCTCGCCCGAGCCGGACCAAGGCCTCCGGCCGCTCGGCCGGGGGAAGTTGCTCCAGCGTACGGAGCCGCGCCGCCAGGTCCACGTGTCCTCCTCGTTCCACCGATCGAACGATCGCTCGCGGGGCGATGGCTCTAACCGTTCCCGCCTTTCCATCCAGGGTCGGCGCTGCGGACGGCCGAGCTACCGCCCAGGGAGATCGGCCGCGGGCAGGCCCAACGTGAACGACCCCGAGCGGACCACCACCTCGACCGTGACCCGGCCGGTGCCGGTGCGCGCGTCCACGAAGTCCGGGGCGACCGACACCGAGTCGAACCCGAGGTCGGCCACCTCGACCGCGTAGTCGGGGTCGGGGAACGCCACCAGATCGATCGGCGCGCCGTACGGCAGCCCCAACCTCACGTCGCCGTGCACGTCGAGCTTGAGGTGGGTGTCGAGCGCCGGGTCGGCGTCGAGCGAGACCGAGCCGTCCGACACGAGATCGACCGACCCGGTGAGCCCGGTGCCGTCGAACCCGTCGGAGGTGACGACCAGGTCTCCGTCGAGGTCCCGCATCGACGCGCGCCCGCCCGAGAGCCACGCGTCCACGTCCACCCCGGGCGGCCCCTCGATCACCACGTCGACCCCGGCTCGCGGCCCACCGGACCGCCCGGTCACCGACAACCGGTCGCCCACGACCCGCGCGCCGAACTCGACGCCGCCGGCTGCAGCCTCCGCCTGGCCCTGGGTCGCGGCCGAAGCCCACGCCTCGGACGACACGACGAACTCGGTGGGCTGGGTGCCCGACACCACCACGTCGCCCCGCTCCACGTCGATCACGACGGTGCGGACGCCTTCGGCGGGCAACGTCTCGGACGCCGGCAGCCGGGCCTCCGCACACCCGACCGCCCCCACGAGGAACAACGAACGTCTCACGGCAGCTCCGGCTCGCCTGTTATCACCGCACGACGCTCGCGCCCCTCACCCGCCGAGCGAGGCGAGCAGCGCCTCCGCCTCCGGGCGCCAGTTCGCCTTCTTCGGACCGGTCGCGAGGCACCCGCGCAGCGCGTCGCGGGCGGTGTCCAGGTCGCCGAGCCCCAGCTTCACGTTCGCGCACAGCCACTGCAGCTCCGGCTTCAGCTTCTTCTCCGACGCGAAGATCCCGTCCAGGACGTGCTCGGCATCGGCGAGCGCGCCGCCGCGCCACAACGCGAGGATCCTCCCGCGCACCGCGCCGGCTCCCTCGAGCGGCGCGAGCTCCCGCGCCACTCCGAGGGCCGCGCGCGGGCAGCCCACCAGGATCGGCTCGAGGATGTCCATCCGCTTCGCCAGCAGCTTCGGCGGCTGGCGCCACAGCGACCGGTCGTGCTGGCGGAGCGCCTCGGACGGCCCGTCGTCCGCTGGGCGCCCGAGCCGCACCCGAACGAGCGGCGGCCGGGTCGCGAGCGATCCGATGCCGTCGGCGACGCTGAAGGCGCCGAGCTCCCCCTCGGGGCCCCACGCCGCGCCCGCCTCGAGGTACAGCCAGTCCTCGAGCTCGTCCGACTCCGACGTGGCGACCCACAGCCCGACCCAGCTGGCGGGATCGCGGCGGGACACGCCCCAGTCCAGCGCCTCCTGCACCGCGATCGCCGCCGGCCGGCCGCGGCGTGCCGCCACGCGGAACACCTCGTCCATGTCGGGCCAGCTCGCCTCACTCGCCATCCGCACGAGCTCGGCGACGGCGTCGGCGGGGTGCTTGCCCTCGGCGAGCCACCCGCGCACCGCGTCGACCACGCGGGGATCGCGGTCGGCCTGCAACACCAGCCGCTTGAGCGCCGCGGCGGCTCCGGCGCGCACGTCCGACCGCGGATCGCGGAGCAGGCGGCCGAGGCGCTCGATGCCGCCGGCGTCGGGCGCTGCGGCGAGCACCAGCAGCAGGCTCGGGTTCCGCAGGGGATCGTACGCGCGGAGGCGCTCGAGGATCAGCGCCTGCTCGTCGGGCGAAGGGCGCGTCCGGAGCACGATCTCGGTGGCGGCCGCGGCGGCGTACAGCCGGACCGACGGACTCTTGTCGCCGATCGCCAGGTCGATCAGGCGCAACCCGTCGGCGAACGACCCGCGGGACCCGAGCTCACGCGCGGCGGCGGCGCGCGCCGTCACGTCGTCCGAACCGATGCCCTGCTGTGGGTCCACGCCGTCCCCCATTCGTCCCTCCGACTCTTGTACGCTAGCAGGGCCCAAGGACGGAGACCCATGACTTTGCACGTTCCCCTGTTTGTGCTCTCGACCTTCGGAGGCTGCACCTCGGTCATCGAGCAGTACGAGGAGGCGCAGACCCTCGCCACCACGCCGCCGGGCGCGGCCGGGGACGCGTGGGCGCCCGACGCGGCGATCCAGCTGTCGGAGCCGCTGCTGGACCAGATCATCACCGCGTCGCTCCATCCCGCCCCGACGTTCGACGGCACGATCCAGGCGGGCCTCGTGTCCCTGTCCCCGGCGCTGACGGTCGACTCGTTGAAGATCGGGGCGGCCACCACCTGCCGCGAGTGTCTGCAGCTCGACGTGAACATCGGCGGTAGCATCGGTTGGTCCACGATGATCGGCACAGGCCAGGCGGCGGCGAAGATCGGGTGCTCCCTCGACTCCGCGCTCGCGATCACCCCGATCGAGAACGGGTTCGCGATCGGGGCGGTCCCGCGCGCGATCCACGACGTGCACCTCGAGATCGCCGGGTTCAACGCCGGCGTGAACCTCGACGGGCCGATCTCGAGCTTCGTCCAGACCACGGTGCTCGCCGGGATGCCGACGCTCACCTTGACCGAGGTCGGCACCGACACCGCCCCGGTGCGGGCGCTGCGGATCACCTCGCAGCAGAAGGTGCTCCGGGTGGACCTGCTGAGCGGCGCGCGGATGAACACCGCGGTGCCGCTGATCCTGCCGCCGCCGACCGACGGGTTCTCGGTCGACGTGTCACTCGTGTCGTTGCTCGCGATCGCGAAGGCCGAGGCGTTCAAGGCGGGCCCGATGACCTACGGGCTGCTGGCCGAGCCCACCGCGCTCGACTTCTCCGGGGACCGGTTCACCGTGGGCCTGCGGCTGTGGAAGACCACCGGACGCGGCTGGTGGCGCGACTACGAGATCGTCGGCACCTGGGGCCTCGAGGGCGACCAGTTCGTGATGAACGCCGAGCGGGTGGTGGACAAGGGCCACAGCCCCGGCGCCGCGTTCGCCGATCCGTTGATCGCGATGACCGAGGGGATCGTGCAGCGCTCGATCCGCAGCGCGCTCGACACCACCGTGCCGGCGAGCAGCGGGCAGCTGGGGGCGCTCGGGGCCGAGATCGTGCTGACCGGGCTCGAGGCGTCGAACGGGATCCTGCGCGCCCGGGGGACGGTCAAGCTTCCCCAGTGAGCGGGGGCGGGCCGAACGTCCCCACGAACTGCAACACGTGGTCGGGGCCCTCCACGCTGCGAGGGACCCCAACCCGCGCGCCGAACACGAGCACCACCGCGTTCGCCGCGAACGACCGCGGCCACACGCCCTCGACCGCCTCCCGGTACGCGGGGGCGCCGCTGTGGCCGTCGAGCAGCTCCGCCGCGATCGCGGTGGGCTCGTCCTGCCAGCCGCTCTCGACGTACCGCAGGTCGAGCCCGGGCTCGTCCATGTCGACCGCGAAGTCCTGCTCGAGGTACGCGAGCAGCTGCTCCTCGCTCGGGAACGACCCGAACCACACCGACACGCTCCGGATCTCCGCAGCACGGGCCGATGAGTCGTCCACCTAGTCCCCTTCGAGGCTCTGGCGCAGGGTCCGCAGCCCGTCGCGCCACTCCTTGTCCATCCGATCGCGGGCCGCGTCGTCCTCGAGTGGCCCACCGCCCGAGTGCACCAGCGACAGCCGCGTCTCTTCGCCGTCGCGCGAGATGGTGAACACGAGGCGCGTGCCCCGGGTCAGCGACGGGCTGTTGCCGTCCCACGCGATCTCGACCTTCCGGGTGGGGCGGAGCTCGTGGAAGATCCCGCGCTCCTCGATCGGCTGACCCTCGGCATTCTCGGAGACCAGCACGATCCGGCCGCCCTCTCGCGGATCCACCCGAGCCTCGTCGGCCCACCACGACTTCCAGCCGTCCGCGGTGGTGATCGCGTTCCACACCGTGCGCTGCGACGCGGCGATGTTGATCTGCTGCCGAATGGCCGACATGCTTCTCCCGTCGCGGGCGTCTAACCCGCAGCTGCCCGCGCCGCGCGCGCGGGGCTCACCGGGGGGATTTGAGGATCCCGGGGAACTGCACGCCGGCGCGCGGATCGATGCCCTGGTACTGCATCTGCGCCGCCTGCAAGGTCAGCGTGAAGTCGAACTCTGGCAGGTACACCCGCCCGTCCTTCTCGATCAGCCCCGCAGGGGGGTTCTCGAACGGGGCGGCGACCCGGAACGCCCGCACCAGGCAGTCGTCGAGCTCGGGGCTCCCCGACTCCCCGATCACCTCGATGTGCTCGAGCGCGCCGTCGGCGTTGAGCACCACCGACACCACGGTCTGGTACCGGCTCTTCGACAGTCGCACCGACGAGCCGAGGTTGTCGAGGTTCTGCTGCCACCAGTAGTTCACCTGGCGCCGGATGCGTTGGATGTACCCGGCGTACGGGTAGCGGGTGGTGTTGAGGTCCACGTACTTGCCGATCTCTTCGTCGAGCAGGTCGTTCTGGGGCGCGCCCGACAGCGACGCGGTCCGCGACGACGACGGGATCGGATCCTGGGGCCCGAGCTGGTTCGTCTGCTTCCACGGGGAAGGCAGGGCCGACATCGACCCGTTGCGGTCCGGATCGAACCGGTTGTTGCCGACCGTGGCCCCGGTGGACTCCTTCTCGGCGTTCAGGTCCATCACCTCGGCCGCCTCGGCCTGCATCTCCTTGCTGAACTCGCGGGACAGCACCTCCGGGTTCACCTCGAACCGCTCCGCCCGGGTCTCGTGCTCGGTCGCTGCGTCGTACTCCGACAGGTAGTCCGACTCGAGCGGCACGGCCTCGACCTTCGGGGGAGAGACCTCCACGATCTGCCCTTCGTA